>JBBRJW010000176.1:0-6189 GCA_038218705.1 Chthonomonadales bacterium
TAATGGGGTGCGGGTCAGTGCGCCTCACAGGGATGCGACATTTACTTCGTCAGGCCGGTCACTGTCGGCTAAGAGATCGTTCCTCCCTGGAAGCGCAGCGCGTCGCGCACGTCCAATTCCCACGCGTTTCGTATCGTGGAAGCTGCTGCCGATAAGAGAGGCGGGCGTTATGTGGCCTTGGAGTGAATGGCGGCTGAGCATGCGAGGTTGGTGAGCGCGATTGAAAACACGCGCGTGATTAAAGAACACGCGCGCGTGATTAAAAACGCGCGCGCGTGTTTTTTTACACGGGTAAATATCTTGCTCCGCGCCCGGCGTTCTGGAGACGCAGCTTGCCCGCGCTTGCCAGTCGACGCAACAGCCGACTCGACTGGTCTCGACTTAGTCGGCAGAGTTCCGCAGCCTCTCCGCGACTGATATGACCATGCTGGGAGACATATTGAAGCACCATCTGTTCCTGTTGGATTTCGTCGAAGGCGGTCTGATGAATGTACTCGGCAGCGCGCCCTAAGCGGCGGTACACAGCGGCACTGAGCGTAACCTCACGGCTGCGTGCCGGCCCACGCGCCTCAATAAGCCCGGCGTCCAATAAGCGCCCCAACAGAATGCGGGTGCCGGCCTCATCCTTCTGAAGATAGGATGCGAGCGAGGCAGCCGTGAGCCGGCCAGAAGACTGCAGTTGAGAGAGTGCAATCAAGGCGTCGATAGGCATCGGTGCATTCGTCCGCCGTTCTTCTTCCATGATCAACTCAAGGAAGCGGAGATCGGCAGCGGCGTCAGAGAAACGGAGCACGACCGTACTTACGTCGCTGCGGCCGTAGTCGGGAGCGGGACGCCCATATCGAAGCAGTCCCTGGAAGATCAGGTCTACTCCGCGCCCGGTCCGCTCCGCAAGGCCCACTCGCTTCATCACGTCTGCCAGGAGCGGGTTGCGGGGCCGTGGCTCAGTAATCAACAGGTTCTCCAGCGTCACACCTTCTACGAATCCGCCCGGGTTACTGAGGGTGAGCCCATCGTTCTTCCAGCGGATATGCACTGCGCCAAGTCGGGTGTAGTCTCGATGAACTAGTGCATTGACGAGCGCTTCACGGAAGGCACGGCCGTCGTAGTTAGGCACGGGAACACGGAAAAGGCCAGTCTGCACCTCTTCTTCGACGACCCGCACCATAAAATACTGCTCGTATACCCGCTCAAATAGCGCCAGCAGCGGAAGGCGCAAAAACTTATTCAAGCGCACCTGTGTGCCCGATAGTTCCTGCACAGCAAGCTCGTGGGTCGGCAGGTGCGTTCGGATCGCCTGCTCGCGGCCGATGGTGAGCATGCCCGCTACTGTCGGAATCTTTCGCTTGCCGTCCCTCGTGACCAGGCCGAGCGCGCCATCCAGATCCTCATCGCTGAGACCAAGCAGGGTGCTGTCGCCACCATATCGCTCTATTAGCGTGCGTAGTCGCTGGCGCTCCATGGGATCAAGGTCCTCTGTGCGGGCTCCTTCCATCGGAATCGCGGAATAGTCGAGGCGACGCAGATCGGAGTGGCGTCGCGCGAATTCGAACGGGTAGAACGGAACACAGACGGGCGTGCCATCTGCCTGAATGCGCCGCCTCTGGATAAGGCCTTCAGAAGAGGAGATAATCGCCTCGGACTTCGGAATATGAATGCAAGCAACAGTAACTCCATTGACAGGGAGTCCCTCAGCCCTGACCGAGAGCGAGGGTGTGGTGCGATTAGCAATAAGTGCAACAACTCCCGGGATATTCATGTGCCTTGCATGGAGGCCAGTGGCCAGGCCATCGTTTTCGACTCCGATGTATAGTTCTCCGCCTTCCGCATTGGCCATGCAGATGACAGCAGCGACCAGTTCTGAGTCAGGAAGCGACTCGACATCGCTCTTGAACTCAACCGTGAGCGACTCGCGGGCGGGAATCGGGGCCATAAGGTGCGCTTTGCCTCCTGATGTTCTATCGGGTGCGAATCAGCGGCAGGATCAGCTGGGGCGGGCGGACGGCGGAAAGGGCGCCGCACTCATAGGCTGCTTTCAATGCAGCTCTCCCTGCCATTAAGCGGGCGTGGCCAGGTGAGTTCAGGCTTACACCCTGCGCTTCTGCAAGGCGCACCGGCTTGGCAGATTGCTCCCTGTGACGCACAGGCTGGGCGATGTGGAGACCCGCCATCATGCTGCTACCTTTCGCTTCCACACCCCGCCAATCCTGCCGGTATTGGGGGATGGGAAGAGGATAGAGGGTTCATCCGAGCACGCCGGTGCGTGGGCCATGATCGGGTTCGCGGACACAAACTGCGAACCCGGGTCCGGCGGGGAGGGGTATAATACTCCGTTACTCGCCCTACGCTCCTTGACGAAAGAGGGTCTGATTTGTCTTCCGATCTGCCCGTTTCCGATCTCCCGGCCTACGACCTTGTGGTTCGCGGCGGCCTCGTTTTCGACGGGAGCGGCGCGCCTCCTGCGCTGTGCGACATCGCTATCAGCGGTGACCGGATCGCTGCGGTCGCGCGACCAGGGGAGCTGAATGCAAGCCGGGAGATCGACGCGAACGGACTCCATGTCTCACCCGGCTTCATAGACATCCACACTCACTCGGATATCTCGGCACTCTATGATCCTGAGCAGGCGAGCGCGGTCGCCATGGGCGTTACCACGCAGGTCGTGGGAAACTGTGGCCTCTCGATCGGGTTCGCGACCGAATCCGAACCCTTTGAGTTCGAGAAGCGGTGGCTCGCCCCGCATCGAACCCGCATCCGCTGGCGTTCGTTTGGCGAGTATCTCGACATGGTCGAGGCGAAGGGAATCGCCACCAACTATCTTCCGCTCGCCGGGCACGGCACGCTCCGCAAGCGCGTGATGGGCATGGCCCAGCGGCCGCCAGACGCGACGGACATGGCCGCCATGCAGCGCCTCCTGGCAGGAGCGATGGAGGCCGGGAGCTGGGGATTCTCCACCGGGCTCGAGTATCCGCCCTCCTCGTTTGCCGACGAGGCGGAGATGAGCGAGCTCTGCCGCGTGGTGGCGGCGCACGGCGGCTTTTACGCGACACACCTGCGGAACGAGGGCGATACCCTTTTGGAGGCGGTGCAGGAGGCGCTGAACGTGGCAAAGAGCGCCGGGCTCCCTCTGCAGCTCTCGCACCACAAGGCCGAGGGGAGCGGGAACTGGGGCAAGGTAGAGACCACACTCGGCATGGTCGACGCGGCCCGCGCCGCAGGTCTCGACGTGCAGATGGACCAGTACCCGTACACGGCCTTCATGACGAGCCTCGCCGTGCAGACGCTCCCGCGCCGCGTGCTCGGCCTGCCAACCGAGGAGATCGGCGCGATCATGACCGACCCGGTCCGTCGCGCGGAGATCGTGGCCGAGATGCGGCAGGCCCACCCGGAGTGGGACGACACCTCGGACCAGAGTGCCTGGGCCAACATGCAGATCGGAGTCTGCCGGGACCGCCCGGAGATCCAGGGGCAGCCAATCGCACGGCTGGCGCGCGAAGCGGACTGCAGCCCGATAGACTATGTGATCGACCTGATTGTACTGACCGGTGGATACGTGAGCGCGGTCAACTTCGCCATTGGCGAGCCCGATATCGCGCGCGTTATGCGGTATGAGTGGACTGCGATCGGCTCGGATGGAGTGGGCACTCATCCGGGCGGAACGGGCTCGAAGGACCAGGTCCACCCGAGGGCATACGGCACCTTCCCGCGCGTGCTCGGGCGCTATGTACGGGAGATGGGGGTGCTTACGCACGCCGAGGCTATCCACAAGATGACCGGCCTCCCGGCGCGGCGCATGGGCCTCGCCGATCGCGGGAGGATCGCCCCGGGCGCTTTCGCCGACCTCACTCTGTACAACCCTAATACGGTTTCGGATCGCGCTACTTTCGACGATCCGCACCAGTTTGCCGCAGGAATTGAGACCGTGCTGATTAACGGGCGCATCGCTCACGAGGCGGGCCGGCCAACCGGACTGCGCGCCGGCCGCGTGCTGCGCCACGTTTCCTGATTACCGCCAGAACAGAGGAACCCTTTACCATGATTGATCGCTATACCACCCGCGCCATGCGCGAGCTCTGGAGCCCGCAAAACAAGACGCAGAAGTGGCTCGATGTGGAGATCGCCGTGTGCGACGGCCTGGAGCATTTCGGGCAGATCCCTTCCGGCACGACCGCGAAGATCAGAGAGGGCGCTCGCTTCGACCTCGGCCGCATTGCGGAGTTGGAGAAGGAGACGCGCCATGATGTAATGGCATTTGTGAAGAACGTTGCGGAAAATCTTGGCGAGGAGGGGCGCTACGTCCACTATGGAGTCACTTCATACGACATCGTCGATACGGCGCTCTCTCTGCTTCTGGTGGATTCGGTCGACATTCTGCTCGATAACAGCCGCAAGCTGACCGAAGTGATCCGGGCCCGGGCCCGCGAATTCCGCGATACCGTTATGATCGGGCGAACCCACGGAATCCATGCCGAGCCGATCACGTTCGGGTTCAAGCTCGCGACGTGGCTCGACGAGATGAACCATAACATCGAGCGGCTGGAGCAGGCGCGTTCGGCCATCGGTGTCGGACAGGTCTCAGGCGCAGTCGGTACGCACGCGAACATCGGCCCGGATGTAGAGGCTTATGTCTGCAGCAGTCTCGGGCTGGCGGTTGCGCCCATCTCCACGCAGATCATCGCGCGCGATCGGCATACACAGCTCGTTGCGACGCTGGCCATTCTCGCGGCGAGCCTCGAGCGCTTCTCTACCGAGATCCGCAATCTGGCGCGAACCGAGATCCGCGAGGTTCAGGAGTACTTTGCACAGGGCCAGAAGGGCTCCTCCGCAATGCCGCATAAGCGCAATCCGTGGAACTGCGAGACCGTGACGGGCCTTGCGCGCGTGGTGCGGGGCAATCTCATACCGATGCTCGAGTCGATGGCGACCTGGCACGAGCGCGATCTCACGAATAGCAGCGTGGAGCGGGTGATTCTGCCGGACACCACCACGCTCGTCGACTGGATGCTCGTGAAGTTCACGGATATCCTGCAGACCCTGCTCGTCTATCCGGAGAACATGCAGAGGAACCTCGAGCATATGGGCGGGCTGGTCTGCTCCGAGCAGATCATGCTGGCGCTCATCGCCACCGGACTCTCTCGCGAGGAGGCCTATACGGTCGCGCAGCGGAACGCCTCGAAGGCATGGGCGGGCGAGAGCTTTCGAAGCGCAATCGAGGCGGATCCCACGGTTCAGGAGCGCCTCTCCGCACAGGATATCGAGCACGCATTTGATATCCAGTACCATCTGAAGAACCTTTCGCACACGTTCCAGGCGCTCGGTATCTAGCTCCAGACGAGGCGGGAATACAGGAGGGGGCGAAGACGGGTTACGTCTTCGCCCCCTCCTACATCATCGGGTCGCGCCGCATCGAGCTATCCGGCGTACTCACCGATAAAGCCAGTAAGCTGCGCCTCCAGCGAGCGAACGGGAACCAGGCGGCCGATCAGCGAATCGGCGCTCCGCGAGGAGCCGGCTGGCACGGTGAAGTTCACCATCTTGAGCGTGCGAGTATAGCCGGTGAGGCGATTCGCATCTCTCTGGCTGCGGCCCTCGACCAGCACTTCCATCATGTTTCAAACCTGCGCCCGATTTATCTCCACCGTAATACCGTTCTGAAGAGCGATCAGTCCATTCAGCCGAGCGATCTTTACCGCATGCTCCACCTGATTCTCCATGGCAGCGGCTTTGGTGCCCGGGCGCGGGCTGTAGGCGAACATGAACGCGGAATCGAAGCGCACCCGCTCCACGAACTGCATCGTGTTCTGGAACTGCTCGTCGGTCTCACCCGGATAGCCGAGCATCAGGTCCGTGGTGATCGCAATTCCGGGAACGCGCTCCCGAAGCTTCGCCAGGATCTCGGTGTAGCGGGCCACCGTGTAGCCCCGGTGCATCTCGGTCAGCAGGTCATCGTCGGCTACCTGGAGGGGCAGGTGGATCTGCTCGCACACACTCGGCAGCCGGCCGATCGCGTCGATCAGGTCGTCGGTGAAGTCGCGAGGGTAGGGCGAAGTGAAACGGATTCGATCGATTCCGGGAATCGCGTCGATCTGCTCGAGGAGCGATGCGAACGGCACTCGCCCTTCGGCCAGGTTCTTGCCGTACGAGTTGACCGTCTGGCCAAGAAGTGTTATCTCGCGCGTGCCGCCGGCG
>JBBRJW010000177.1:0-6148 GCA_038218705.1 Chthonomonadales bacterium
ATTGTTGGCGGCCCGCGTGCCCTTCATTCGCCCGGCAAGAGAGCCGTCTACACCGGCGATCGGAAGCGAGTCGTAAAACACATGGAAGGCCGGCTGGTGATAGAGATGCGCCAGGAGCGTTACCATGTTTCGCGGCGACACGAAATTGACGCGCGAAAGCCCCGAGCCGTCCGCCTGCCAGACCCGGGAGAGGTCCATGCCGATTGTGCCAAAGAGCTCCCGCCCCGCCATCCAGCCCATGTAGGAGCTGCCAACCTGCTTTCGCTCCGCTCCGGTCGTCTTGAGAAGACATTCGGCGATCAGGTTATCACTTGGTTTGTTGAGCCGGGCGAGCATGCCTGAGAGCGGTATGGAGACGTGCTCTGCCACTGGCGTGACCGGGCCCTGGCGCGGAGGGGAGGGAGATGGAGTGCGCGCGACCTTTACGCTATGGCGACCCAGTGCCGAAGCGAAAACCTGCGCAGTAAAGCGCGATGGGTCTTCCACCGTAACAGGGACATTTGGCCAATCCGTGTTATTCAGATCTAGCGGGATCACGCCAGTGATGATGAGTCGGTTCGCTCCTCGTGCCCGCTCGACGGAGATGGTCGATTTCGTCCCTGGCTTCGCGGTCATTGCACTGTTCGAAATGGAGAGATAATCACGGAGCGGCGAAACAGAAACGGTCGGTCGCGCCCCGACCCGCTTGCCAGGTAAAACCTGTACAGAGACCAGGTTTTCGTTGCAATTCAGCGCGCTGATCTGAGCGGAGTAGTAGTAGCTCTCGTCGTCCCATGTCCATGCATCACCTAGGCGCTGGCTGTCGAAGAATGTGTCGTCATATAAGAGCGCGCCCGTTACGACCCGAATACCCGCTGATGCCACGTCCGATGCTAGGCGGTCCAGTTCCGCCGCCGTGAGTATGGGATCTCCGCCGCCGCGAAGGACAAGGTCCCCGTGCAGAACTCCGTCGGCGTCTACCGGGCCTGTCTGACCTACGCGAGTCTTCCACACGTAATCTGGTCCGAGCAGCATCAGCGCGGGGCCGCAGGTTATCAGCTTGTTGTTGGATGCCGGCAAGAAGACGCGGTCGGGGTTGCGGGTGTAGAGAACGCGATGGTCCTTGATACGCTCGATCACTACGCCCTGAAATCCCGTGGAGAGCAGCCCCTGCTCCAGAAGGGAATCTACCTTTTGAGCGAGAACGGAGGGCTCCAGAGGAGTCGTATTATTCGAGGGCTGCCCCTGAACGGGCAGGGCGAGCGCAGCAATTACGAGCAGTGCTGCGGCGGACCGGGCCGACGCGAGGTATCTTAGCAGGTGCACGGTGTCTCCTCATGAGCAGGGCGAGATCAGGTTGTACGGCGCATCTCGCTTGCGTTTTTTTGGACTGCCGCGAGCGCCCGACGAATTGAGTGCGATGCGAAACACTGTGCGAGGAGGATTGATGCGGACAACCATCCCCAGTGGCCCTTATTATGCCTCGTTATCGGCCCTGCTGGTTCTCGGGTGCGCCGTCGGAGCGGCAGCCCAGCCAGTCCCACCGGCAGCGCCAGCCCCGCCCACACGGGCAGCCACTCCCGCTGAGCCGCCTTCGGCGCCCAGCCCCGAACAGATGCGGGTACAGGCCAAGGCGCTGATGGACCAGGGCAAACCCGCGGCGGCTGTCCCGCTTCTGAAAGACCTGCTCGCGCGTGATCCTCGCGATATTCAGGCTCTCACGTACCTCGGCGCGGCCTATCAGGCCCTTCATCAAACCGCCGCCGCCATCGCGGCTTTTCGGGGCGCTGCCGCCCTCAATCCGGAGCAGCCCGAGTTCCAGGCGAACCTCGGGTTGGCGCTGGCGACAGCCGGACGGGTAGACGAAGGGGCGGGCGCAATCCGGCGCGCGATCGAGCTGGACAGCAGCAATTTGAGGTACCGGTTAGTGCTTGGTGAGGCCTATGGCCGGGCGCGAGACTTCGGGGCAGCACGGACTGCCTACGAGCGCGCAGTGGGGTACGCCCCGGACAGCCCGCTGGCGCACTCAGGGCTTGCAGACGCCCTGGAACAGCTCGAGATGCACCGCGAGGCCCTTGCCGAGTACGACGCCGCAATTCTGCTCGACCCGAAGGAGAATGGTCTGCGGATCGGCCGGGCCACGGCGCTGGCTTCGCTCAAGCGCTACGCGGAGGCCGAGCGCGAGATTCGGGTTCTTCTGCGAACGGCTCCGAAAGACCCCGATCTTCTCGGCGGTCTCGCACAGGTTCTGGATAGCGCCGGGCGGCACACCGAAGCAGCGGGCGCATACAGGGCGGCGCTCGCGTCAGCGCCCGATAATGCGATCCTTCACGGCAATCTCGGCTGGGCGCTCTACAACGCCGGGCGATATGGCCTGGCACTGGAGAGCGACCAGAAAGCCCTGAAGCTCGACCCGACCCTGGTCTATGTCGAGCTCAATCTGGGGCTGCTCTATGCCTCACAGGGGGATTGGCAGGCTGGTCGAGCGTCCTACTCGGCCGGGCTCGCTCACAGCGCGCTTCCGGACATCGATGGCGCGACCCATGACGTTCGCGAGGCGCTCGCCCGCCCGAACAGCAAGAGTGCGGCGCTCCGTCAGGCGCTTGCGATGCTGACTGACGCTCGCCGAAACGCTCTCGGACTGGTAGTCCCCGAAGCGCTACCGGCTGGCGCGGTTCCGGGTTCCAATCACGCCGACGCTGTGGGGGGCGCAACGAAGTCGAGGTAGCGCGCCGGCACGCGTGCGGAGGTCGCGCTGCCCGCATGAAGCAGCAGTCTATATCGGAAGCAGAGCGATGCGCCCGGCTCCAGGACGTGGCTTCCTTCCTTTGCGCCGCCCGAGTAGGCGCTGTAGGCGAACGGATTTGCCGTCATCAGTCCGTAGTTCCGCACGTGCCAGTAGGTTGGGTACCGGAAGCTGTCGGGGTGGTCCATTACCGTGATACCAATCTTGTGCCCGCTGACCTCACCGGAGTAGTCGCACCAGTGAGAGCTCTTCCCCCATGTCTCGCTCTCATTGACTCCGGCGAAGACATTCGTGATTGTGCCTCCGCGCGGGACGTCGAGCGCGCTTGCAACCCGTACGGAGAGGATGCCGCCCTCCTTGGTGTCTCCGAACAGCACGCTTGCGCCCGTGGGCTTCAGTCGAATGTTGAAGTCCATTACGACGCATGCCGGGTCCGCACTCCATGCCTGCACAATCAGCTCTTCGGTTAAGAGCTCAGCGCCATCCGGGCCGGTCCACTCCGCGAGGGCCTCAAAGCCACCGACCAGCGGTCCACTGAAGATGCCAGTGTGACTCCGGTGCTTCGTGTATCCGTGTCCTGATTCCTCGCTCCAGTTATCCACCCCGTTTACTTCACCATGGGCGATCCAGAGGGAGCGATGATGAGGGTGGTCCTTTGACTCGTCCTCGACGCCGGGGTCCATCGGATAGGCGCGAGTGTAGGCCAGCCCGCCGGGGCCGTTGAGTGGGAAGAAGTACGGCCTAGCCGGCACGCTGTCGTAGTGATAGCGCGTGAGCAGGATGCCGTCGCGGTAGATTGCGAGCGCCCCGGCCTCCTGGGCAACGCGGACACCGCCCGGTGCGCCGGCAGCTGCGTCAGTCAGACGGTACGTTATCCGCTCGCTCGCCACCTGCGCAGGTAACACCAGGGCAATTCGACCATCTGGTAGACTCTGCGCCGCAAGGTCCCGCCCCCCGGACAGCGCCTCGTCGGCGCGTGCTGCGTCGGTGGCGGCGATTATCACGGGGACGTTAAGCCGGTCATGAGGACCCGCATCGATTGTTACCGACCCGAGAGCCATGCTCACACTCCCTTCGCTCTCCGTGCCGCCCGGTCGCGCCCGCGCATGTAGTCGAGGCTATCACGCGCAATTGTAATCGGGTCCGGGGTGTAGTCGAAAACCTCGACCGAGATGTAACCGTCGTACGATATGGACTGCAGCGCCCTGAAGATCGGAAGGAAGTCTGTGGAGCCGAATCCGGGCCCACGACGGTTTGCATCGTTGGCGTGGACATGAGCAATTCGGGGCCCGAAGCACGCGATAAGCTCCGGCAGCGGGAGACCCTCGCTGAGAGCGCTCTTCACGTCGAAGATCGTCTGGAGGCTGGGATGGCCGATTCGGTCGATCAGCTCCGCGGCCTCGCCGAGTGTGACGACGAAGTCCGCCTCAGGCGGCGGGAGGGGCTCGAGGCATATAATGAGGCCGTGCGCCGCGGCCCGCGCGAGGGCCGGCTGCAGGCCCTCCTGGAGCCGCTGGGCAGCCAGCTCGCGTGACCGCTCACTGGAGCTGGCGGTGGGGAGGCGACGCTGAGCCGGCGACCCGAGCACCAGCGTTCGACCCCCCAGATCCGCGCATAGGTCGGCGAGGCCCGCCAGGTAACTGGCGGTCTTCGTGCGGACGTCCGGGTCGTCACATGTGAGCGAAAGACCCTGCGGCGAAACGAGCAGCCAGTGCAGTCCCACTATCTGAAGCCCGTTCTGTTCGGCAGTGCGTCGGACGGCCTTGCGGCTTTCCGCAGAGATTGCTGTGCCGTCTGGGTCGAGCGTAAAGGGCGCAATTTCGATGCCTTCATAGCCTAATTGGGCCACTGTCAGACAGGTGGCTGACCAGTCATAACCCTGAAACGTCTCGTTACAGATGGCGTATTTCATAGTGCGCCGTTCGACGCGCAGCGCTTCGTCTCCTTCCTCAATTTGCTCGCACGGATGGGTGTCAGCACGCGGAGCAATCTCAGATTCACCGGAAACGAGGGAACAACCGGCAATGCCTGCCCGTCTCCGTGTTATGTAGGGGCTGTATTGAGGCTGCGAAGCGCGCAGAAGCGCGCCGCACGAGCATCGATGATTAAGGGCTCAAGAAGGAGAAGACAATGACTCGTGGATTCTGGGTGGGGGCAGCGCTGCTGCTCTGCACGGCTGGACTGTTCGGCTGCAGTAACACTGAAGAGGGCGCAAAGCAAGACACCGAGAACAATACGGCAGCCGTAAAGGACACCGCCGATAAGGCCGCCGCGGCTACTGACAAGGCTGCGGTGAACGCTGCGGACGCCACGGCGAAGGCCGCAGGCAACGTCGCCGCAGCGACCGATAAGGCTGCGGTGAACGCCGCGGACGCCACCAGGAAGGCGGCGGGCTCTATGGCCGGAGCCGCGCAGGATGCAGGAAAGACCACTACGGCGGCGCTCGAAGTGACCCCGAAGGTAAAACTGGCCATCACGGCGGATAAGGAGCTGAACGACACCAGGAACACCATCAATGTCGACTCGAAGGACGGCGTCGTGCATCTCAGAGGCACCGTTATGACCGGGGAGATGAAGACGCGCGCCGGCAACATCGCGACGAAGGCGCTGAACGAGCTTCATGGCACCGACAAGCTGAGCAACGAGCTGAGGGTTACGGGCAAGTAACTGTTCGCTTCCGCCGGAATCAAGTTAGAAGGGGCGCGCGAGGCGGCGCGCCCCTTCTGACTTGATCACAACGATAGCGAGCTCATTGGGAAGGCAGATCGACCCGGTATACGTCGGCATCCGGATTGCTGTACACCCGATGGAGATACGGAGGGGGCGGCGAAGCTCCCAGGTAGAAGGGTGCACAGGCATCGCTCGATGCCCTCTGGGAATAGACCAGATAATCGACTCGCATCTTCGACAGCAAGACATGACGCATGTTATCGGACGTGGTGGCATATACCAGCTCCGCGATATCGTTCAGTCTGGCTCCGAAGTCAGGCGTCTCGCCCCAGTGGCCACAATAGACATGTCGGCCGGTAATCGAAGGTGCAAAGCACGCGAGGCTCTCATCGTACGCGCCGCGCCTTCCACCGGCAGCGATAACCCACGGAAGAGGCTGGATTGCCGACGTGGGAGAGGTGGTCGTCTCGATCCAGCGGAGCGCCGCCATCTCTCCCCGGTTCAGATAGGGACGCTGCAAGCGGGTCTGGCCCAGGTTCGCATCGTAGTTCCCGACGTCGCGCAGCATGAAGAGAACGTTGGTGACCGACAGGAGAAACAGCGTGACCGATACCGTAAGCCGGGCGAAGACCTGGCCTTTGCCGCTCCAGTGCGCCTCGACGAGAAGCCATAGGCCCACGCCGCCCAGAATCGCGATCGGAATGTGAGCGCCCTGGAGCATCTTGCGTTGAAAGGCCGTTGGGAGATAGCTGA
>JBBRJW010000178.1:0-6112 GCA_038218705.1 Chthonomonadales bacterium
CTCCCGAAGGCGCGATCCCGCTGCTCCATGCCCGCGTATCCGATATCGTTGGGCACTACAAGGCCGGTATTCATATCTGGGACGTTCTAAATGAAGCGAACGCCGCTGCCGGGTTCAAGAACGGCGAAGGCGCATGGATAAAGCGTGATGGCCCGTCCGCCGTTGTGAAGACCGCCCTGGGCTGGGCCCGCGAAGCCGGTAAGGGCACGAATGAGACCTTCCTCTACAACGACTATGTTACCGGGGACGACAACGTTCGACTCATCACGGAGCTTCAGAAGGCAAAAGCGTTGCCGGATGCGATTGGCATTCAGTCGCACATGCATGGTGGAGTGTGGCCAGTAGAGGAGGTATGGGAGACCGTCGAGCGATTTGGCCACTTCGGCCGTCCTGTCCACTTCACAGAGGTGACCGTGGTGAGCGGTCCCAAACCAGATGGCTATAATACGGATCGTCCGGATGGCAGCTGGGTTTCGACTCCCGAGGGCGAGCGCACGCAGGCCGACTACCTCACGCGGTTCTACACGCTGCTCTTCAGCAACCCCGCGATGCGAGCGATCACCTACTGGGACTTCAGCGACCGGGACGCGTGGCAGGGAGCTCCGGCCGGGTTCGTCCGTAAGGACATGACACCCAAGCCGGTTTACGAGAAGCTGATGGACCTTATTCACAACCAGTGGTGGACCCGCGCCGATGGCATTTCCGGAAGCAATGGCGCTTTCAATACCCGCGCCTTCTACGGCGATTACACCATCACCGTGACGAACGGGCTCGGTCACAAGGTGACAAAGTCAATCTCGCTCCCATACGATGCGCCTGTGCAGGCGGTCGTAGTAACAATGCCTTAGCGGATGGTCACAGTCGATGCGTAACTGCCGATGTCTCTGCGCGGTAAGCCTGGTGATCTGCGCAGCAGGCCTCCTTGCGCTGCAGAACGACCTCTCCGCCTGCCAGGCCGTGCCATAATAGTTCAGATTCCGGCCATGGGGAGGACGGATCGACGCTGGACGTGGAGGATCGGCCCATTTTGCCCGAAGCTGAAGAGAGCCTGCTGAGCGCCGGAACGCTGATCCATATCCCGACTCCGGGCGACCACTACTCGGCCGTCCACGGCGGAGCAGTGATGACGGTCATCTACGAGCTGAACCGGGCGCATGCAGCCGCAGGCGGTGAGAGCTGGGTGGTGGTCACACCGAACGCCCGCCACGACTACCCGGTGGGCCAGCTCCGGATGGCGGATTTTGTGCCGCTTCCGTCGGGCAAGCAGAAGGCAATCGAGGCGGTCGCCGGGGGCCTGCATTTTCGGCGCCGCTTTACCGAGGCGACGTATCGGCCCCTGGCGGATGCAATCCCGCGCGAGACGCGCGCGACAATCCTGCTTCACAACGCGCCGGGAGCTGCCCGGCTCTTTCGGGAGCGAGCGCCTGAGGCGCGCCTCGTCCTCTACGCGCACAATGAGCTCTTCAGGACCTTTACGGTGGCTGACGCACGGAGAACGATTGGCCTTTCGAACCGAGTCGTCTGCGTGAGTGAGTGGCTTGCAAATCAGCTCACTGCCCGGGTCGGGGATTGTGACGGCCGAATAGCGGGTCTGCTGAACGGCGTCGATACGGAGCGCTTCTCTCCGCCCTTGCCGCCACGCTCCTCTGGTGAGCCGCCCACGATCCTCTTCCTCGGGCGCGTGATCCCGGCGAAAGGGCCGGACCTGCTCCTTAAAGCAGGCCGCATCCTTGCCGACGCCGGCTGCAGCTTCAAGATTCGAATCGTAGGGAGCGCGGGCTTCACCGCCGACGCTGAGCTCTCTCCCTATGAACAGGGGCTCCGTACACTCGCGGCTTCCCTCGGGGATCGCGTGGAGTTTCAGCCCTATACCGACCGCAACTCCATCCCTGCCGCCTACCGGGACGCCGACATCATGGTGGTCCCGTCCAACTGGGACGAGCCCTGTGCGCTGACAGTCTCGGAGGCGATGGCGACGGGCCTCCCCGTGGTGGCATCCTCGCGTGGAGGTATCCCGGAGAATGGGGGCGAGGGCGCTCAATACTTCCCATCGTCGGACCATGAAGCACTCGCAAACCGGCTCAGGCCGCTCATTGAGCGGCCTGATGAGCGCGAGAAGTGGGGCGCTCGTGCCCGTGCGAGGGCTGCCGAGATTGCCTGGGACCGTCAATATGCGCGCCTTCGCGACCTGATATTCGCCTGACCAACGGTGGCGCGCCCCTCGTGCCGCCTGGAGAGTCTGTCCCGTATGAACTTCTATCTGAACGTGTCCCCGCTCGTTGTGGGTGAGTACAGCGGCGTGGAGAACTACGTATTCTTCCTCACTGAAGCCGCGATTCAGCACTACCCGCAGCACACCTTCCATCTCCACTTCGGCGTGCCAGGGTGGAATCCGAAGATCGATACTCTCGCCGAGTACGCGAACGTGCGCATTCACCGGCATCAGGGCGGAATCAGGTCGTACGCTGCGTTACCGCTGGAGCTCATCCGCACGCGATCCTCCTGCTATGCCCTCCTCAACGGGGACGGATCGCTCCGAATCCCGGTCCCTAAGCCAACTGCGGGCCTGGTGTTCGATACGGGCCTCCTCACACACCCGGGCGATAGGACCATGACCCCCGAGGCGTGGAGTGAGCATCTTCGCCGCCGCGATATCGTCCTGACAATCTCCGAGGCCGTAAAGGCCGAGCTTGTGGCGTTAACCGGGATGCCGCCAGAGCGGATTGTGAATACGCGTGTGGGAGTTCGGCCCCCCGACCCCTCAGAGGAGACCGAGCGCCCTGGAGCGCTTCCGGCGGGCGCAAGGTATTTCCTGCAGGTCAATCCGGGGCGCCCCTACAAGAACTGGCAGGATACTTTTGCCGCGTTCACGCGATTCCTGGAGCAGGGGAGTGAGCAGGAGCGTGAGACCTTGCTAGTGCTCGCCGGCAATCTTCGAACGGAGGTCGAGCCGATAGCGGCTGCGCTCGCAGCGAACCCACTCCTGGCCAGCCGAACCCTCACGCTCGGTTTTGTCTCGAACGCAGAGCTTGCCTATCTCTACCGCAATGCGCGCCTCTGCCTCATGCCTTCCTCCATGGAGGGCTTTGGCATTCCCGTCATTGAAGCCATGGTGTACGACCTTCCCGTGATCGCCTCCAGCATTCCCGTGCTGGTGGAGGTGGCCGGTGGGGCAGCGCTCCACTTTGCGCTGGGCGATGTGGAGGCGTACTGCGAAGCGATGCAGCGATTCGATCGGGACGAGGCGCTGCGGGCGTCGATGGTCGACGCGGGCCGGCGTAACGCCGAGAAGTATACGTGGGAGAGGGCAGCGCGCTCCATGGTGGAGGCGCTGGAGAAGCTCGGCCGGAGGTGATGCCCGGACGTTACCGGGCCGTGTTCCCGGCTACCGGGGCGCGACCGGCTGGTGGAGCTCGGCCGACCGGTATGCTGCCAGGGCAACTTCCAGGGCTCGGAGCCCGTCCTCGCCGGTAATCGGAGCAGGCGACCCCGATGCGAGTGCGGAGGCGAATGCGGCGACCAGCCCACCATCCATGTTGCCGCCCCAATTAAGCCAGGAGACGCTCTGAGTTCGATCCGAGTAGAGGGTCAGGTTCTGGGAGAACATGTCCATCGAGAGCGTGCCCCTCACTGTCAAGACTTCGAGAGTGACGTCACCCCAGGTTGGAAAGCTCTTTGGCCGCGACCAGCTTGCATCGAGCGTTCCGAATACGCCCTGCTCGAAAGTGAGGCTGAGAAAGCCGACGTCGTCGAACTCCTGGTGACCGATGCCATTGCTGACTTCCGCGTAGACTTCCCGCACCTCGTCCTGCAGCATCCACCGCATGAGATCGGTTACGTGCACGGTGTGATCCATGGTCGCCCCGCCACCCGAGAGCGCGCGGTCGGTAAACCAGCCGCCCGGATTGCGGCCCCGGTTGGTCCCACGGATGGCGACGATTTTGCCCGCCTCTCCGCTGTCGAGCGCTGCCTTGAGGCGCTGCATCACCGGCGAGTATCGACAGGGGAAGGCGGTCATAAGCTGCACGCCCGCAGCACGACAGGCGGCGATCATCGCTTCGCCGTCCGCGACACTGGTCGCAAGTGGCTTCTCGCAGAGCACATGCTTGCCGGCCGCAGCGGCCATCTCGGTCAGCTCGCGGTGGCGCGAGTTCTCCGAGCAGATTACCACCGCATCGAGGCCCGGCTCCGCGAGCAGCGCCTCATAACTCGCAAAGGCGCGCGTCTCCAGCCGCGAAGCCATCTCCCGGGCCCGGGCCGGGTCGTGGTCGGCGATCCCAACCATCTCGGTCTCCGCATTGGCGAGAATGCTCTGGGCATAGCTGCCAGCGTGCATGTGTGCGAACGACATCATCCCAAACCGGATCGCGCGTGCTCTCATCCCGCCGTACCCCCTCTGCGTATGCCACAATAGAGAACCATATTGTGCTGAACATTCAACGCGCTTCGGCGCTCTTCCTGCGAACGGTCTTCCCTCCCATGCGAATTCTGCTGACAAACGACGATGGCATTCATGCTCCCGGCATTCAGGCGGCCAGGCGCGCCCTGAGCGCTCTGGGCGAGGTCTTTGTAGTCGCTCCAGAGCGCCAGCGAAGTGCCGCGGGACACGCCATCACGCTGCACAAGCCGCTCCGTATCTCCCCGGTTACGATGGCGGACGGGACAAACGGCTTTTCGACCAGCGGCACTCCCACCGACTGTGTCTCGCTCGGTTACGAGATCGTCATGGAGTCGAACTGCGACCTGCTCGTTTCCGGTATAAACGCGGGCCCTAACCTGGGGTGGGATCTTACCTACAGCGGCACGGTCGCCGCCGCAATCGAGGGCGCGGTGCTCGGCCTTCCCTCCATTGCTATCTCCGTCGCGTCCACCCACGGACCCGCTGAGTCGATCGACTTCGGGCCTGCAGCGGAATTTCTGGCCCGGCTCGCGCCAACCGCCGTGGCCGATCGCATGCCAAAGGCGACCCTGATCAACGTGAACGTGCCCGCCGTTTCGGCAAGCGAGCTTCTGGGCGTGACCGTGACACATCAGGGACGCCGGGAGTATGTCGACCGGATCGTGACCCGCGAGGACCCGTCCGGGCGGCCGTACTACTGGCTTACGGGCTCCATCCGTGAAGAGGAGCCCGATCCGGGCTCCGACGTTCACGCGATTCTCTGCAACCGGATCTCCGTCACCCCGGTCCACCTGGACCTGACCGCGCACGATCTTATTCCGAAGCTGCGCGACTGGGCGCTGGAGTAACTCGATGGCTCCGCTCGGCGGGGAACCCGATGGCGCAGTGGAGCGAACGCTCACCCGGCTCCGCGCGGCAACGCGCGGCACCGAGTACGAGGGCCACCTCTACCTGGTAGGTGGGCTGCTTCGCGATCAATTCCTCGGCCTGCCGGGAGGCAGCGATCTCGACCTGGTGCTCGAGGGCGACGCGGTGGAGCTGGCTCGTTTTCTCTACCGGGCGGGCCTCTCCACCCATTATCCGGTGCTCTATCCCAGGTTCGGGACCGCGATGGTCCACGTCGGCAAGGCCGGCGAATCGCCGATGGCCGTGGAGCTAGTCTCCGCACGCGCCGAGAGCTATCAGCCCGATTCTCGCAAGCCGGATGTACGGCGCGCCACCCTCCATGACGATGTCTACCGCCGCGATTTCACGATCAACACTCTGCTCCAGAACCTCCATACGGGCGAGTCTCTGGATATCACCGGGCAGGCCTATCGGGATCTGCAGGCGGGCATCATACGGACCCCGCTCGATCCCCGGGTAACGTTTAACGATGACCCCCTCCGGATGCTCCGCGCGGTGCGGTTTGCGGCCCGCTTTGGCTTCGAGATTGAACAACGAACCTGGGATGGGATTGTGGCGGAGGCAGAGCGGCTTCGTCCCCCCGCGATCGCGCTGGAGCGAATCCGCGAGGAGTTCTTCAAGATCGCAGGGATGGAGGGAAGCGCGTTTCGGAAGGGGATGGAACGGCTGCTCGAATCGGGGCTTCTGGAACGGTTTCTGCCCGAGATGTTGCCGATGGTCGGCTGTACTCAGGGCCCCTGGCACCCGCACGACGTCTGGACCCACACGCTGACCTCCCTGGAGGCGCTTCCCGCCGAGGCCCGGCTC
>JBBRJW010000179.1:0-6107 GCA_038218705.1 Chthonomonadales bacterium
ATCTTCACACGAGTAGGCGCGCACGATGAGCTCGCTACCGGGCAGTCGACTTTCATGGTGGAGATGAACGAAACCGCGAATATACTCAACAACGCCACTTCGCGAAGCCTGGTGGTTCTGGACGAAATCGGCCGGGGGACGAGCACGTACGATGGGCTCTCCATCGCATGGGCGGTGGCTGAGCATCTTGGGCGCGTCGCCTGCAAGACGCTGTTTGCCACCCACTACCACTACCTCAACGAGCTGGCGAAACAGTGGACGACCGTGCGCAACTACCGCGTCGCAGTGAAGGAGCAGGGCGACCAGATCGTCTGGCTGCGAAAGCTCGTTCCGGGCGGGACCGATAAGAGCTATGGTATCCAGGTAGCGCGTATGGCCGGTATTCCACCGGAGGTGATCGACCGCGCAAAAGAGGTGCTGAAGAGCCTGGAGAAGAGCGGCGCAGGTGCAACGAAGGACCTTGCAGGTGGGGGGGTGCACGCGCCTGCAGTGCGGAAACAGACTCTGCAACTCACGCTCTTTGAAGCGGAGAAGCATCCGGTGATCGCGGAGCTGGAGGATCTCGATATCTCCGCGCTCACACCGGTGGAAGCGCTGATGCGCCTCGATTCCTGGAAGCGTCAGCTCGCCTCCGAGAAGTGAGCTCGCCAGTCAGCTGGCGATCCGTGGTCGTCACTCCGCCGGCAGATCATTCGGGAATCGGATCTCACCCCTCGCCCTGACTCTCTCCACTCCGATCGACTCCAAGTCCTTTTCTTCCTCGCTTCTGGTCGACTGGCTGCCCTGGAAGGACGAACCGGTGGCTAAGGGGTGCTGCTGTGGGTGAGGACCCACTGCAGATCGTTTTCGGCCGCTTCGTTGATGGCCCGGCTCGCTGCCGTGTCGAGCCGCAGCGTCTCCTTGAGGAGGCCGACGTAGGCGATTGCGAGGCAGCCCAGAAGTGGCAGGGTGAGCCGGCGGAAGGCCACTCGAAACGCCTGCCGCGGGGCGATGCGGCGGCGAATGGACCATGCCATCACCGCCAGGCCCGTGGCAAGCGGCATCGCCGCGCCAGCGAGCGCAAGGCCAAGGGTCTCGGAAGGGTCGGCAGGACGCGAGAGGCCCATCAGGCTGGCGAGAAGCAGCGCGACAGGGTGGCGGATTCCCAGCCATGGGCGGATCGCCAGTAGCAGAGCTATTCCAGGTGGAACGAGGAGAAGTAGAAAGCGAACGGTGGTTCCACGGCTCCAGACCTCTTCGGCCGATCGAAGGTTCGGCAAGGTAGGAAGGCTCGCAGCCAATAGCGCCGAGAGCAGCGCTCCACAGAGTATGAGGCTGAGGGCGGCGGGGACGCTGCCCACCGGGCTGAGGACGCTCGCCCCCTCAGCGGCCATTCCAGCGGCGAGCAGCGCCATTACGAGGGGCGCGAAGCGCTGTCGAATCGGCCTTGGGACGCTTGCCGCCGTGACGCCGGCCAGTCCGGCGAGCGCAACCGCGCCCATCTGCTGAAGGATGCAGACCCCTGCCATCCAGTTGCCAAAGAGCGGGACCAGTGGAATGCCTGGTGGTATTCCGGGATAAGAGGCGTCGAATCGTGCCAGGTCGATACGACGCTGGAGCGCCAGGGAGTTTGTGACCTCCTGAACGGCCCACGGGAGGTCGCGGTGGTTTCGAGCCATCAGAGCGCGAAATCCCGCGGAGTGAGCCTCCCACTCGCGCTCCGTCTGAACGGTGGGCCCGGGGGCGGGCACCGTCGAGTCGGTCACTGCGACGAGATAGAGGTCCGCGCCGATCAGCGCTTCGTAAGCCCACTGTGCGCCGTCACGCATCACCAGTCCCAGCCACGCGAGATCGCGCCGGATGCGCAGGGCGCGGTTCTCGTCGCCGGCCCGCTCCGCTGCATCGGCCGCGCTGCGGCTGAGCGCTGCGACCGCGCGCAGCTCACGCAGGTGCGGAAATGCGACGAGCGAGAGTGGCCCAATCTTCTGGAGCGCGCCATGGTCGCCGTAAACTGCGGTGTAGAGCCGCCACTGGCCGAGAATTTCCTCGTAGAGGTAGGCATCCCACCTTCGGCGGTGAGAGGCCTGATGCAGCGCCTCCAGCGCTTCGTTTTCGCGATGCGATGCGAGCAGGAGGACGGCCCGCATGGCTGGCCAGAAAGCGTTCTCAGGATCGCGGCGCTCACCGAGGCGGAGGGCCCAATCCATCAGCCGGCCGTCTCGCCGCGAGGGACCCCGATTCGGGCCCGCCTGAATGCGAACCCGGTCCGCCATCATGTACCGGGCGAGGTGCGCATAAGCGCCTGGCTGGAGCGGGAAATCTGTGGCGAGCGCACCGAGGCGATAGAGCGCCTGATCGACACCGGCAGGCGGTGGGGCGCCGATCCGGGCGTTATGCGCTGCGGCTCCGTCGGCCGCGGCCCTTACCGTGGCGCGGCCGACCTGCATCAGGTAGTCCTCTGGCGCAGAGGCGGCGGCCTGGTCGAGCAGCGCGGTCTCACGGGGATTCCAGTCTGCCTCGAGAGGCCGAAGCATGGGCGTGCCGTTGTCTGCCATGGCGTACTGCAGCTGCGCCTTGATAACATAACGGATGGGGGCTACCGAGAAGAGGACAACGAGGGCACCGCAGAGGATTCCGATAATCCAGCCGAGACCGCGCGGTGCGGCGACGGTGGCAGGTGCGCCCGCCGGAAGGGGCGATGGGCTCGCGCCGAGCGTCTCCACCGCCTGCTAACCCTCGTGGAGCGAATCAGGAAGGGAGCCCCTGGGCCGGTCGCCGGGCGCGGTGCCCGGCGCAGCTCGCTTCGCGGGATGACGCAGGTGAATCTGTGGAGCCCGCCGAACGGGCGCGGGCGCGCTCCAGAGAAGCGCAGCGTTCGGATGCGGGCTCTGGAGGAGGGACTCGAGGGGCGCAGGGGGCGCGCTTTCGAGCGACGTGGCGGCACTCGCCGCGGCGGCGGCGGAAGAAGGACTGCCCGGGCGCAGCGAGCTGAGCAGCACCAGGCCTGTGAGTGCCGACGCGGCCACTGCGCCAGCCGCGATCTGGTAGAAGAAGGAGTTCGGAAGCGCATCCCACTGCCTCCAACGGCACAGGAGCGCCGACCGAAGACGCTCCAAGAGCGAGGGCGGAGGCGCGGTGGCGAGCGCGCGAACCACGAAGTCGTCGAAGTTCGGGCCGAGGGTGAGTGGACCCTGGGCCGCCTGACTGGAGAGCTTTGAGGAGATACAGAGGGTCTGGGCGTAGGCGGCCCGACACCGTGCGCATCGGGCGACGTGCGTGTTGAAGCGCGACCGCAGGCGCGGGGGAAGATCGTTATCCACTGCGCGAAGTAGCGTGCCAGCCCAGATACGGCAGGGCTCACACATGGTTCGCCTCCTCTTCCAGGGCAGACCAGCGGCGGCGGAACTGTTCGCGCGCGGTATTGAGCCGCGAGCGCACGGTGCCTACCGGAATGTTGAGTACCGCTGCAATCTCCGAGTACTCGAGGCCCTCCATCTCCCGCAGCACCAGCGCGGCGCGCATGGGAGGGGTGAGCGAGTCGAGCACCTGGGTTACAGAGAGCCGCTGCTCGACATCGGGAGAACTCGCCACAAAGTGGGCGATCGTCTCCTCAAATGGCATTTCGGAGGTGACGCTCTTGCGCCGCATCCGATCGAGACAGAGGTTAATCACGATGCGATAGAGCCACGCGTAGAAGCCCGAATCGCCACGAAACTGAGCGATCTGACGGAATGCCTTTATAAACGCATCCTGCGCCACGTCCTCGGCCTCGCGGGAGTTGTGGAGTACGTGACTCGCCAGTCGCACTACGCGCTCCCGGTAGCGATCGAGCACCCAACGAATTGCCCGCTCGTCGCCGAGCACACAGCGATCGAGCCACGCGCGTTCCTCGCGGCGCTCACTGCTCTCCGCGGCGGGCGCGCCCTCGCCCATAATCGACTCGGCCAGCTTCCAGACGCTCGTGGTCATCCTTGCGTGCCTCCCACTCATAACTCATCGTCAAACGCTCTGGCGCGCTACACAGGCGCGCTCTTTTCGAAGCACTGCAGCAGTTCGATACAACCCGTGGAACACTCATAGTATCGCATATTCTGGCAAACCGCGCTGCGCGATCAAGCATAATGCGGTGAGAAAGATTGCACTCTCTCCAGCGACCATGGCGCGCGATAAGGTCTGTTCAGCATCGCCTGCGCCTCGCTGTCGCCGGGAATTGTCTCCGCCGCGGCATCCCACGGTAGCTCGGACCTCTCCAGCTGCAGGGCGATATTGGCCAGGTGACAGACCGTGAGGGAGCGGTGGGCCGTCTCAACGGGAGCCGCCGGCTCTTCGCGTGAAATCACGCAGTCGATGAAGTTCCGGAAGTGATCACTGCTCCGATAGAGGTGGATCTCGTCTGGCCCGATCTCGGAGGTGAGGAGGGATGCCGGGGTGGCTTCGATCCGGCCCCGATCGACCCAGACACTCCCCTCACTCCCCTCGAACGTGACTCCCCCTCGCGCCTTGTCGGAGACAATCATAGTCACGCCATTTTCATAGACGGCCTCGAAATAGAACTCGGTGGCAGTGTTCCAGAGAGGGTCAGGAGCAAACGCCCCGCGCACATTCTGCAGCCGAACGGGACCTGTCGCATCGGTCCCCATGCCCCAATGAGCACAGTCGGGATGGTGCCCACCCCAATCGGTGAGCTGGCCCCCTGAGTAGTCGAGGATCCACCGGAAGTTAATATGGCATCGCGCCGGAGCATAGGGGGCTTCGGGCGCAGGGCCGAGCCACAGGTCGTAATCGAACCCGGCGGGAATCGGCTCCGTCGCCTTGCGGTCCGCGCGCTTCGCAAAATCGGGACGTCCGCCCGGCAGCCCGCAGCGTACCGTCTGGAGGCGGCCGATTCTGCCGTTGCGCACCAGCTCGGCGGCCAACCGGAAATTGGGGTCGGAGCGCTGCTGGCTTCCAGTCTGAAAGACACGCCCGAAGTGGCGCACCGCATCGCTCATGGCTCGCCCCTCACCGATGGTGAGCGAGAGAGGCTTCTGGCAGTAGATATCCTTGCCTGCCTTACACGCTTCGATCACGGGTATGGCGTGCCAGTGGTCGGGTGTTGCGATTTCCACGGCGTCGATGTCTGGCCTAGCGAGCACCTCGCGGAAGTCGCGATAGGCGCGGCAGCCTCTGCCACTTAGGGGCAGGCCTCTGCCCGCATAGGCGGCATCGACCATTCGGCGCGCGGGCTCCCGGCCACCGACCTTGTTGTCCCAGTATCCATCGCTCTCCTCGTTCACGTCGCAGACCGCGACCACCTGTACGCGCTCGTCCGCTAGAAAGTAACGGAGGTCGCCGATCCCCTGATTACCGGTTCCGATTGCCGCAAAGTTTATGCGGTTACTGGCCGCGACGTGGCCGTCGCGGCCAAGCGCCGATGCGGGCACAATCTCTGGCGAGGTCGAGCCTGCCGGTGCCGATTGTGGTGAAGACTGTTCACTCTGCATGCTGAATTCCTGTCCTTGATACATATTGTCGGTGCGATCGATTCTGGAAACGGGGCGCGCATGGCGGCATCAGGTTTACGGCCTCAGTCGACCGCAATGTAGAGGTTCCCGGGCAGGCGGCGAACGAGCCCTGAGAGCTCCAGCAGAGTCAGCTCGACTCCTGCCTCGGAAGCGACCATTGCGGCGGCGATAGCGACTGCATCGATATGGAGCGGCGTGGTCGATAGCGTGCCGAGAATCCGCGCCTGGCTCTCCGTCAGGTGGGCCATGGCCGGTCGCGGCGGGGGCCGCACGCCTGCAGCACGGGAGCTAACGGGAGTGGCCGGCAGATCGTCGAACTCGAGCGTGCGCTGCGGTCGAGGATTCGCGGAGGTGAGAACGAGCCCTAACGCCTCCAGTACATCCGCGCTCTCCATAATGGGAATTGCGCCATCGCGAAGGAGCCGGTTTGAGCCCACGCCTGAGGCGCGGTCGATGTTTGAGGGCGTCACCATCACCGGGCGGCCCTGATCGGCCGCATAGCGAGCCGTGATCAGCGCTCCGCTCTGTGCGGGAGCTTCCACCACGAGGACGCCCAGAGCCAGGCCGCTGATGAGGCGATTGCGCAGCGGGAAGCGCCATGCGTCCGGCTGCGCGCCGAGCGGG
>JBBRJW010000180.1:0-6099 GCA_038218705.1 Chthonomonadales bacterium
TCGAGAGACGCGCCCAACAGGAACGAGAGGCGTCTAACCTGGTGCGGGCCGGGAATGCCCCGCCTGACGCGGCGGACACGCTGCTGCGGCCTGGCGAGGGTCATGCGGACCAGCAGCCGGAAGAGCTGCTGCGCGCTGAGACTGGACAGCGATGACCCGTGAGGAACCACTGAGCCCCGAGGAGCTGAAGGCGGAGGCGATGCGCGCGCTGCGGGACCGCAAGCCGCTTAATCGCCCGGATCTCTACCTGGGCTGGCTCGACTCTCTCAGCGCGCCAACGCCTGCAGACATCGAGGCGTGCTTCGTCCTGCTCCGCACATTCAAGATTCCCTGGATGACAAAGAAGCGCCACACTACCTGGGCGAATGTGCGGCGCATCGTGGCGGCGAAACTGCGGCTGCTGGGCGATCCCGCAGCGGTGGAGCCGCTCTGCTTCGCCCTCGTCTCCGACCCGTTTCCGGCCGTTCGTGCGGAGGCCGAAGAGGGGCTTCGCAGCTTCGGGCGGGCCATCGTATCGCCCCTGCTCGCGCATCTCGAGGTCGGCTTTGAGTGGCGCGTCGAGGGGATGGCTGCCGCCATCGGACTGCTGGGCGAGCAGGGCGACTTGCGGGCTACCGGCCTGCTGAGCCGAGTGATGACCGACGAGATTCCACAGTCCACGGCGCGCTGGCGCAGGCAGGCGCTCTGGCGCTCCGGCGCGACACTCTGGCCGATCCTGCTGGTGCTTGCGCTGATCGTTGCCCATGCTGCGCCTTATGGCGCGGCCTCGGTGGCCGGGTTCTTTGGCACCCTCTTCATGGGCGGACCGCTCTATTTCTCGCTCTATACACGCCGCCGCGAAGCCATCCTCGTGCGCGAGCGGGCCGCGCTGAGCGACGCTGCGGCAACGGCGCTGCTGCGCCTGCGCGACCTCCGGGCGATTCCGCTTCTGGTGCACGCGGCCTTCGATGAGCCGGCTTACCATGGACGCGAGGCCGCACGGTGGGCGCTTGCCGGACTCCTGCCGTCGGTGAGCGCCGCGGACCGCGAGCGCATGGAGGGACTAACCGCGCTCATGGCAGCCGGGCTCCATCCTGAGGATCCAGCGCTTACACTTGTGCTGCTCCATGCGCTGGAGCAGGTTGGAACCGGCGCGGCGCTGCCTGCCGTAGAGCGAGCCGCCGGCTGGACGAAAGCGCCGGATCTGGCAGCGGCCGCTCTGCGAATTGCGCCAGCGCTGCGCGAGCGAGCGCGCATCGCGAGTCTGCCTGCCCGGCTTGTGCGGCCGGCCGAACCGGCGGAGCCGGGGCAGCTGCTCCGGCCAGAAGCGCCGGCAGAGCAGCTCGTTCGCCCGGAACAGGAGCACTAGCCCACACGGCGTTGATACGGCCTCACTTCGGCAGCCACATGGGAATACTCCCTCCTCCGCCCGGCTGGCCGGGAGAGGGAGGGAGCATTCAGCAGGCGAGGCATGAGGCGAGCCGGCACCGGCTCGCGGTTTCAGGGCGATGGGATGAGCGTTACTCGCCGTAAATTCACAACGCCCTGTCCGGGCATGGCCGAGGCTGCGATCCGCAGCTTGTGCGTGCCCGGCGCCATCTCCAGCGTCCCGTCGAAGGTCAGGGTTTTGTATTCGGTCCACGCGCCCGTTGAATCGAGCGTCGCGGTGAGACCGGTATCCTTGCCGTCGAGCTGGAACTTGATCTTCGAACCCGCTGCGCTCGCGTCCACGGCGTAGTCGATGGCGACCGTATACTTGCCGCCGGGGTTCCGGGCCGCCAGGATCCAGTGGGCGGCGTCTTCCTGGTGGGTCCAATACCCGATATTCTGCTCGCTTCCACCGCCCTCAAGCTTGATATTGTCTCCTTCCAACTCGGCTTCCCCTGCCTTCAGCGCGAACTTTCCTGTGGCGTCGGGCGCAATCGCTTGCACCGCCTCGTGTACAACGGGCGGACCGGCGAGCTGAAGCACGACGACGGTCGCGACGGGATCGATCATGTCGGGCTTGCTGATCGAGAGCGTGCCGTCCGCGCCCCGGGTCACCGAAAGCTTCTGGTGGTCGGCGAGCGCGGACGCGGATTTCACCTCGGTTTCGAGGCCCGTCAGCGTAAGCCCGCCTTCCGGCCATGCGAAGACGTGGAGGTAGAGGGTGTTGCCCCTGGTGGTGGCCCGCCCGCTAAAGGGCAGCCGCCGATAGGGGCTCGGACCTGTGGAATAGATGGCCTCGTGGTTAATCTTCATCCAGGCGCCCACCTGGCCGAGGAGGGCAACCTCTTCCGCCGGGATGAGGCCGGTCGGTTCGGGGCCCACGTTGAGGAGGTAGTTACCGCCTTTGCTGGCGATGTCGATCAGGTTCTGGATGAGAGTCTGCGCTGGCTTGAAGTTGTGGTCGTAGCTCTTGTAGCCCCAGGTGTCGTTTATCGTCATACAGGTCTCCCAGTCACCCTTGTAGCCGGTGGCTGGAACGAACTGCTCGGGCGTCTCCGTGTCGCCTGGAACGCCATTGCCGAGTCGGTTGTTAGCGATGAGACCGGGAACCGCAGAGAAGGACGCGGTAAGAAGGCGGATGTCCTCAGGCGTCATGCCGACCGGGGTATCCCACCAGAGAATGGCCGGACGGTACCGGGTCAGGAGCTCGGTAACCTGCGGCGCGGCGACTTTCTTGACATACTCGTCGAGATCGCCATCCTGAGCTTTGTCCCAGTGTCCGCCGTAAGCACCGCCGCCCGGGTGATGCCAATCCTGCGCCTGCGAGTAGTAGACGCCGAATTTCAGGCCGGCCTTCTTACAGGCAGCGCTCATCTCCCCGATCGGATCGCGCTTGAAAGGAGTGGCGTCGTAAATGTTATACGGGTCCGCGAGGGAGTGGAACATGGCAAAGCCATCGTGATGCTTGGAGGTCATCACGATGTATTTCATGCCTGCGCCCTTCGCAATGGCGACCCACTCGTCCGCGTTAAATTGAGTCGGGTTGAACTGCTTCGCGTATTCGGCGTAAGTGGCCACCGGGATCTTGCCGGAATTCATGATCCACTCGCCGATACCACCAATCTGCTTTCCCTGGTATGTTCCCGCTGGCACCGCGTAGAGGCCCCAGTGGATGAACATCCCGAAGCGGGCTTCACGCCACCAGTGCATCCGGGCATCTCGCTGAACCTTCGTTTCGTTCGCGTGTGGATCGACCGAATCGGATTTTGCCGGTGCGCTCCAGGCTCCGGGCGCTGTGCCGAGTGCCGCCGCGCAGCCGGCAAGTGTTAGCAATCCCAATGCTTTCCTGTTCATTTCATTCCCTCCGCAAATTCAATTTGCTAACGGTGTATTCGCGGTTGGGCCGGCTTTCCCCTCCGCCCGCCTCGGATCACCGAGGTGGGGCTGTCACCCCGTCGGTTACGATACAGGCCATCTGCACAAAGTAATAGGGCGGCTGCTTCGGGAGATCGAAGCAGCCGCCCTATTTGCCAAGAGGCCCGCTCTTACCGTCAGTCGACGAAGAGCCCGCTGACGGCTGCGTTCCAACTGGTAGATGTGAGCACCACGTGGAACTTTACGTGCCCGGTGATGTTCCAGACGAGGTATTTGCCGCTGAAGAACTGAGGGATGCTCTGGCTGTCGAGCAGTGCGCCGGTGCTCGCATCGAGGACATCGATGCGCTGAGCGCGCTGCATCGCCACGCTCTGGTCCCAGTCGAGACAGTAGAGGCTGATCTGGTGGCTCGCTCCGTCCGTTAAGTTGAGATCGATGTTGAAGCCGGGGTTCTGGTAGGCGCAGGAAGCGATGCGGTCGGAAGGATTCGTCAGCTTGCTCAGGCAGCGCGTATCGGCCGGGGAGGATGCGGCCCAGGTGTATGCGCCAGAGCCGACCAGGCTCATCTGAGCGTAGGCGGGCAGATTGCTGCTGTCGCCGAGGATCGCTGCGCCTTTCGAGCCGTAGACGCCGGACCAGTTACCTTGCGTGGTGGAATCGGTCTTCACGAACGACGCGGTCGTGCCTCCTGCCGGAAGTGGCTGAACGGTGAGCACCGCCGATTTGGAAACGGCCGCGAGTGTGCCCGTGATCGTGGCAGGGGTGGCCGTGGAAACCGTGAGGGCGTTGAGGGTGAACGTCGCAGAGGATGCGCCGGCCGGTACCGTGACGCTCGCGGGGACCGAGGCAGCGAAGGCCGTGCTCGAGAGCGCAACGCTGGTGGCAGCGGTCGCTGCGGACGAGAGCGTGACGGTGCCGGTGAGCGTTGAGCCTGAAGTGACGGTCGATCCGCTCAGCGAGAGGTTCGTCAGCGTTGGCGTGGGCGGTGGTGCTCCCCCTCCGCCCGGCGCGTCGACGAAGAGCCCGCTGACAACGGCGTTCCAGCCAGCATTGGTCAGTACGACATGGAATTTTACGTGCCCGGTGATGTTCCAGACGAGGTATTTGCCGCTGAAGAACTGAGGGATAGTCTGGCTGTCGAGCAGTGCGCCGGTGCTAGCATCGAGGACATCGATGCGCTGAGCGCGCTGCATCGCCACGCTCTGGTCCCAGTCGAGAGAGTAGAGACTGATCTGGTGGCTCGCTCCATCGGTGAGGTTGAGATCGACGGTGAAGTCTGGATTCTGAACGATGCACGCAGCGATGCGGTCGGAGAGATTGGACAGCTTGCTGAGGCAGCGCGTATCGGCCGGCGAGGATGCGGCCCAGGTGTATGCGCCCGAGCCGATGAGACCCACCTGGGCGTAGGCAGGCAGGTTGCTGCTGTCACCAAAGACCGCTGCGCCCTGGGAGCCGTAGACGCCGGACCAGTTGCCCTGCGTGGTGGAGTCGCTCTTCACGAAGGTCGCGGTGGATCCAGCCACGGGAAGCGGCTGAACGGTGATGATTGCCGCCTTGCTTACGCCTGAGAGCGTGGCAGTGATTGTTGCCGGTGTAGACAGGGCTACCGTGAGGGCGTTGAGCGTGAACGTCGCGGACGATGCGCCCGCCGGCACGGTGACGCTCGCGGGGACCGAGGCGGCGAAGGCCGTGCTGGAGAGCGCGACGCTGGTGGCAGCGGCCGCTGTGGAGGAGAGAGTAACCGTGCCAGTAAGTGTCAGGCCCGATGTGACATTTGCCCCATTGAGCGAGAGGCTCGCCAGGATCGGAACGGGCGGAGCGCCTCCACCTCCTGCCGCCTGGAGCGCCCTCAACAGGTTGATGCGGCCTGCGCCCACGGCGAGAGACTTGCCCGCGAGGTTCACCGGATCGACTGCGCCCGTGATAATCGCTGAGATCTGCGTGTTCGTGAGCGATGGGTTCTGCGCTGCGATCAGGGCCGCTTCGGCCGCTACATGGGGGGTCGCCATAGAGGTGCCGGAGAGCGAGCCGTAGTTGGTTCCCCAGCCGGCAGTCGTTGCGTAGGTGGGCAGGGTGTTGTAGATGCCTACGCCTGGCGCAGCCACCATCACCCAGCTCCCGTAATTCGAGAAGCCCGCCATCGTGTCGGCACTGTCGGTAGCCGCAACAGAGATTACATGGCTGCAGGCGGCCGGGTAGAAGAGGGTGGTCACGTTGCTGTTGCCAGCGGCTGCCACCACGACCACGCCTTTGGACCATGCATACTGGATGGCGCTATCCATGGTGCCGGAGTAGCCCGCTCCGCCCAGGCTGAGCGAAATCACATTTGCGCCGTGGTTGGCGGCCCACGTAATGCCATCCGCCACACTTGCATCGGAACCGCTTCCGTTGTTGTCGAGCACCCGAACGGGCATCAGCTTCACGTTGAAAGCCGGGTTCGCTGCCGGCCATCCCGCAACGCCCGCCACGCCGATGCCGTTGTTAGTCTGAGCGGCAGCTATTCCAGCACAGTGGGTTCCGTGGCCGTAACCATCTTTCGCATCGCCTGCAGCTCCGAGAATTGCATCGTAACCGATGATGACACCGTTGCCGTCGCGGAGGATCTGGGCCGTGAGGTCGGGATGCGTGCCGTCAATGCCAGTGTCCACAATTGCGAGGACGACCTGGCGCTGAGGACTCCATACCGACCATGCGAGGTCGGCCTGAATCTTCTGCGGCCCCCACTGGCTGGACCAGGACGGATCGTTAGTTGTCGCGCAGGTGTGCACGATATGGTTCGGCTCGGCAAATAGTACGTCGCCGCGGGAGCGCAGCTCT
>JBBRJW010000181.1:0-6082 GCA_038218705.1 Chthonomonadales bacterium
GATGCGCATGAAGCGTGCAGGGATGCGATGGGGCCGGGAGGGAGCAGAGAGCATGCTGCATCTTCTTGCCCAAAAGGCCTCCTACGCGCCGCCCATAGATCGCATGGTCGCATAGCCCTGCCACAAAAGTGAGTCACACCCGCCCAGTTCTGCTAAATAAATCTTAAGCATGACAAATGCTTCGCTACTGCTGGCATGGAATGGCGAACGCGTGAGCGATTGCTGAGAAGCTCTCTGGGGATTCGACGAAGGCACGGGCCGTGACGCTACGGCCAGAGCGTGGGACAGAAAACGGGGTCGGCGTAGTCCGGCACTCCGCCGATCTGGCGGCAGAGGTCGTCGTTGCTGTGGTGCGCGATGCGCCCGTCCGGACGCTCGAAGCGCTGCCAGCGGTTGGTCTCATCCTGCAGGTGGATGGCGATGGATCGGCGCGGGCGCGGGTTGAGGTTCGGCCCGCTTCCATGAATAAGCAGGCAGTGGTGAAATGAGAGCTGCCCGCGCTTCAGGTTCATCGGCACCTTTGCGACGGAACGGCCACCCGTGACGAACCGGCTCTCGAGGCCCTCCAGATCCGACGAGAAGAAGTCGAGGTTCTCGGTGTTGTCGGGCCAGAGGTGGCTGCCATCTACCATCGTGATCGTGCCCATCTCATCATCGCAATCCGTGAACGGCACCCACGCGGTGAGCATGTTCGCAGACGAGCAGGTCTTCCAGTAGCCGCGGTCGGTGTGCCAGCCTACATTCGATGGCCGGCCGGGGTCCTGCGTGGGCTTGTAGAGGAGCTGGTCGTGCCAGAGCCGGACCGATGGCGAGCCCGAGAGGCGCGCGCCGATAGCGCCGATCAACGGGTGGGTCACGAGCCAGCGGAGGCCATGGCTGAACATGGAGCTCTCGTCATGCTTACGAAGCCCGGGCCGCTGCTCTGCGCCCGGCCGAAACCGCTCCAGTGCATCCGAGCGAACGGCAGGCTCATCCACTTCACCCCGATAGAAGCGCTCACTCGCCACAAGCACCTTATCCATTTCCGATTCCGAAAAAAGCGTCTTGGAGTGGTAGTAGCCGTGCTCAAGGTAGAACCGCACATCGTCATCCGAAGGCAGCAGCGCCTGTTGTGCTTCTGTCAATTCCATGGCTGATCTCCCAAGGGCTAGCGCATCTAACTTCGATTCGGTGAGCACCAACAAATGACGGTGATTGCACGGGAAGGGTTGCTGGTCTTGCTAATGCGCACGAATTGAACGTTTGCCCCGCTCGCTCCATCGCAAGCACTGTTAGTGCGTCGGTGCTCGAGCAAGCTCACGAGCGGCGTAGATTTGGATGCGCCAGCCCGCTTCCAGAGATGCGCCACCTCGGGCTCATCGTGCCCTGCGGCACGCGAGACTACGCGCTTAATTTGCGGGCGCGCGTGCTGGGTCGGCGCATCGTCCCGGGGGCTGTTGCGGCCGCGTTCCGAACAGTATCCGACTCCATAAGCTAATCGTCGAGCACCTGCTTCAGGTCCGCAATCGGTCAGCGGCATTCTCGATTCCGACGGTCAGGCGAAACAGGCCTTCAAGAACAACCAGTCACGTGCCCTGACCGCGCTAATGCACGTCATAGGATGTGGGTGCCCTTCTTCACGACAGGTGACGATTCCTGCGGCTCCCTTGATATCTGCCGCTCTGTTACTGGCTTTCGGAGGGAGACGGCCAGGAGCCCGCCGAGCAGCCAGAGCGGGGCCAGGGGCGAGCGTTTGTGGCGCGATACGGTACCCATTACACGTCGGCGTAAGCAGACCGGGGACGACGGGCGAGCGTTTGCGGCGTTGTGCCCAAGCCACGTCGGCGTGAGCAGACCGGGGAGGACGGGCGAGCGTTTGTGGCACGATCGTGCCGGGATCGAGCCACGAGTAGCGGCGGCGTACCCGTTCCACGGCACGAAAGTACCGTGGAACATCGCAACCGCCGCGTGGAACATCGCTACCGCCGCCGTCGTATAACGCCCGGGTGCCCTGCGATCACTGCCTGTCCGCCTGTGCCGCGCGCGGGATAAAGGCCGGGCAGAAGCGGGCTGGCTGGGACAACGGTACTCTCGACCACGTTCTCACAATATAGATGCGCTCGCCCTGCTGATCTCCCTCCACCGGTGCGATTTCACTGACCCGCCAGGCCATTCCATTCCGCTACTGTATGAACGGGTCCTGCTCTTCGCAGGGCTCCTCGCCTTCGCCCACCAGGGTGAGCGCCCGACGTGACGCGCCAGCAGCCGGGACCGCCGCCTGATCGTCCAGGTTAGCAAGCAGCGCGTCGACGGAGCCCTGCGTTGCCCGCAGGCGCGCTCGACACCCTGAGATGAGCGCCACCGACTCTTTCACCACCGCCTCCAACTCATCGACATCCACCTGGGCCTGGTCGAGCTTCTCTACCAGCTCCTTGAGACGCGCCATCGACGCGCCGTACGACATTGGTCGCTTGCTCATACCACTTCCTCCGTCCGCTCAACTCTCGAGGTAATTCGACCGCTTGCCAGAATCGTCTCTATCTGCGCTCCCGGCTCCAGATCCTCCACGCTCCGCAGAGTGCTCCCGGCCCGCCGGGTAATGCTGTACCCGCGGGCCAGAATGCGCCCCGGGTCGTTGGCCCGAACATCGCGCTCTGCCAGGTCGAGGGCATGGGCTGCCCCGGCGAGCAGGCGCTCCGCGCCGTGCGCTATCTGGCGCTCCGCTTGGGCCAGCGAAGCTCCCAGCTCGCGCATGTGGGCCAGGCAGCACGCCCCCGCCGATGCACCGGCGCGCTCGAGCGCTCGTGCGTGAAGTCCGAGCGCAGCCCGTGCCGCTGGCTTCGCGAACGCTGCAAGCTGCCCAAGGGAGCGCTCATGCCGATCCAGAAGGGTGTTTACCGCATTGCGAGCCTGCCCTGCGGTGCGGGAGAGGATCTGCTCGTGCCTCGTCAGCGCGCCCTGGGTCGAGATGCCGAGGCGAAGTTCCAACAGCTGCAGGCAGTTTGTCTGTTCCTCGAGCAGACATCGTGCCCGAGTGCTTGCCCGCGCCCAGAGCCCATCCATGGCAGCTTCAAACATCTCCACACGCTGAATCAGCAGCTCAGCGGCCGCAGTGGGCGTAGCCGCGGTGTAACAGGCCACCATATCACAGATAGACGTATCTCGTTCGTGTCCTATTCCGCTCACCACGGGGAGACTCATGCCGGCGATGGCGCGTGCAATGGGTTCCGAATCGAAGCAATGGAGGTCCACCGCCCCTCCGCCGCCCCGGATAATCACAACGCAGTCGAACCTCTGCGAACAGGCATCGACGTGGGCGAGCGCATCGCAGATCGAGGTGGCCGCCTGGTTTCCCTGCATGAGGGCGGGAATGAGGTGCAGATCGAACCAGTACTCACCTCTGTTCTGCGCGATGCGCTTCTGAAAATCCTGCCAGCCGGCGGCCGTGCTGGATGAGATCACGGCGATACGCTGTGGCACCAGAGGCAGCGCAAACTGCTTGTTGCGGTCGATAAGGTTTTCGGCGGTCAGTCGATCGATCACTTGCTGCCGCCGACGGGCCATATCGCCCAGCGTGAAATTCGGGTCGATCGCCAGAATGTTGAGTGAGTAGCCATACTGCGCGTGGAACGTCACCTGAGCGGAGATGAGCACCTCCATTCCGGGGGCGAGCTGGCCGCGAGTCACACGCTCAAAGTCCAGGAGAGCGGCCCGGTTGGTGTTCCAGATGTTTCCTCGTGCCTGAGCAACCGTTCTGGATCCGCTCTTCTCAACAAGCTCGAGATAGGTATGGCCCGATCCTTTTGCCACCGACAGCGAAGCCACCTCCGCCACGATCCAGAGGGGCGAAGGGAAGTTGTCGCGGACAACCTCCGAAACCAGGCTGTTGAGGTCGGAGAGGCGAATTTGGATATGCGTCAAAGTGGCGCGCTCCGTTCCGAGGTTGATTGGCTCGACGGCTGACTCCAGAGTGCGAGCAGGTGAGGGTCCACCAGCGTCATGTTCGGCCCGGACGCCTCAACGGCGCTGGCCTCGAACCCACGGGCGGAGATGAGGTGCGCGTGCGCTGCTCCGACGCTTGCCATCCACGCCTCGAGGGCCCGCACGTCGCCGCCCGATGCGTGCCGGTCTACCGGCACGCACCGGCTCACCAGCAGCTCATCACGGTCGTCGCGCCACACTGAGTCGCCTGAATACTCCGCCGGGGCGGCCTCCAACTGAATCCTTCGCAGCGCCAAAATCTGCCCAACAGCGGAGTGCAGGGCCGCGTCGTCGTACCTGCTGATCTCAGCGGCTACCTCTTCGAGTCTCGCACCCCGGGCCGCTGCCTCGGATGCCGCCACGAGCTGGTCGTCACGCGCCTGTTCGCGGCGAGTGCGGCGCGCGGCCTCAAGGCGAATGCGTGCGGCAGAGCGCTCCTCCTGCGCTATTCTTCGCCGTACCCGCTCCCGCTCGCTGCGCTCGCGCCGCCCGGCCCGAAGTGCTTCGCGCCGCGCCGAGGCTTCCCGGGTCCGCTCGGCCGCAATCAGGCGCGCGACCAGAGCGCGGCCTTTGGAGGCCAGGCCCAGCGCCCCGAGCAGTCCGAAAAAGAGTCCAAGCCAGCGCGCGCCTCCGCGCGTCCATACCATGGCGCCGACGCCGATGAAGATCAGGAGAACGAAGACCAGCTCGCCTCGCCTCTCCATGCGCCGCTTACGCCGGGCAGCCCGCCGGGCCGACCGGAAGCCGGAGACTGTTCTGGATTCCATATTGCGCGTCACGGTGTGAAACTTCCTCTCCCTCCCGCGCTGGACTGCAGACTCTTCTGCGCCATTCGTATACAAGGTGGGTACGGAACGGATAGAGAGTGATTCGGCAAGGCAGGCCGCTGCGGGCATCGCGAGGTCGACTCTCCGCCGAGCCCTGCAGGGCGCAAATCAGGGAATTATAGTACCTGCTCTCGGCGCTTCCGGCGGCGCATTATCAAAGAGATAAGCTTGACACTGAAAGATGGGGAAGGTACTATTCGTCACCCTGCGGCGGCCCCGCGAATGAGCTGGAGCCGCTGCACTTCGAAATTGGCTAGCGGCGGCCCGCCTCCGGGCGGTTAGGATGTAAGGACTGGTTTACCAAATGAACGTATTCGGACAACAGGCAATTGCCTTCGTCTTCTTTTTCCTATACGGCAGTTTCTTCGAGTGGGCATTCCACAAGTACCTGTTTCACTCACCGAAGTACCTGAAGTCGACCTTTCGAGCTCACACGATCGTGCATCATCAACGCTACAAGTATGCGCGCTCGTCCTATGAGTGGCAGACGGGCCAGGAGAAGGACCACATCGCGATGGATTGGTTCGCGCTGCCCCTCTTCCTCGGGATGCACCTTCCTCTCCTCTGGGCGGTTCAACGCATCACGGGCTGGCAGAGCCTCTGGGGCGGCCTCGGCGCCATCACGGCATACTACGCGGTATACGAGTACTTCCACTACTGCATGCACGTGCCGGCCGAGCGCCGATTTGAGCGCACTGGCGCGTTTCAGTTTGCCAAGGAGCACCATCGGATCCACCATAAGTACATGCTCCAGAACCTGAACGTCTTCTTCCCTCTCGCCGACAAGTGCCTGGGCACCTACCGTGGGCCGGCCGCCGTGGCCCGCACCGGGATGTCGGATGCTCTCCCGGTTCTGGGCTCCATGGAGACTGCCGGACCCGCCCTCTCCCACGTCGAGCCATTGGGGCGGCGCGCGCCTGAAGCGGCTGCTCGCAAGTAGGGCATCCGGCCCGTGAGGGGCTGTTATTCGCGGTAACTCCCTGGAGTACAACCCAATCCGGTCCTGCGGGGCCGTTAGATGGACTTGCTGTTCGGCGCACTCGGAACAATCGATGGTAATGGGAATCTTACGACGGGTGGCGCCGGAACCAATAATACGCCATCTGGCGCAACTGCCGTGGTGAACGTCTTCGTGGCAGGCGCGATGCTTTAGAACCACCAGATCATGCTGAACGGCCTGGATCGACAGCATCTGCTCTGGAACTTTCGCGATGCTGCATCCACCACGGAGAGCGGAAGGAGCTTCGGCGGATCGATGCTTGCGCCCAATGCTGCGGTCTTCGGAACCAGTGGCG
>JBBRJW010000182.1:0-6082 GCA_038218705.1 Chthonomonadales bacterium
CCGAAAATCTGCTCCAGGCGAGCAATGTGCTCTTGGGTCTGCTCCAGGTGCTTCTCGAAGCCCTGCCTCAACTGGGGGTTGTTGGCGCCCGCTATCATCTTGGGAAGTGCTTTGACGATCTGGGTCTCCGCGCTGAAAAGGTCCTTCAGCTCCTCAAGAAAGAGGGCGTTCAAGTCGTTGAGTTCCACTATAGTTCTGTCCCTTCCGGCTGATTGCATGATGCCATTGCATCGTGCCACACAGTGGACGGGAAGCAGACAGCGATTGTTCCGGCGGGGAGTCGCTCCCGCCCGCGCTGCGCTGCCCGCCATTGCCGGGCGATCTGTGCGACCGGGAGGCCCTGCCAGTGAACGGCCAATCGGCGTTAGCTCGACAGGATTTCGCCATGCTGAGCGCGAACCAGTCGAGATGAACACTCCCTCACCTCTCAGCCTCGATGGCGATGGTTGGACCCTCTGTTTTGGGCCGCAAGCGCCGGATTCTCCCGCCGACTTTTCGTCGGCTGCCGCGGCCGGCTGGCACTCGGTCCAGGCCACCGTGCCCGGAAATGTTGAGCTCGACCTGATCCGTGCCGGGCGTCTGCCGCCGGACCTGGAGCGCGGCGACAACATCTTCGCCCTGCGCACATTCGAGACCTACCGCTGGTTTTACCGTCGCGAGTTTGTCACTCCCGGGTTGCTGGCAGAAAGTGATCCCGTACTACGCTTTGAGGGGATCGACTGCATCGCGACGGTCTTCCTCAATGGCGAGGCGATCGGCCAATCCACGAACATGCTGATCGCGCATGGGTTCGAAGTGTCCCGCTGGCTGCGGCCGCCCGGCGAAACGAACGAGCTGGTCGTGCGCATCGATTCCGCAGTTCTGGCCGGCCGAAGCGCCCCGATCGATCCGATCTGTTATGCCGGGAAGCTGAACTGGGAGTCGCTCCGTATCCGGAAAGCGCCGCACATGTACGGCTGGGACATCCTGCCGAGGGTGGTCTCGGCAGGACTCTGGCGCTCCGTTGCGCTCGATCTGCGTCCGCGAACGCGCTTCCGGTCGCTCGCCTTTGCGACGCCTAGCGTTGACCCGACTGCAAGAACGGCCGAATGCTTCGTCGATTGGGATCTCGTGACTGATGCGATCGACCTGGAGGGCTGGAGGGTCGAGATATCGCTGGAGGGCCCCGGCGGCCACTGCGTGAAGTCGATCACGGAGCCAGTCTTCGGATCGCATGGGCGTGCCCGGTTTACGTTGAGCGACGCAGCCCTCTGGTGGCCCCGGGGGGCAGGAGAGCAGCCACTCTACCGTCTTCGGCTTATTCTCGTCGACGACCTGGGACGTGCAGTGGCATCCTCGCAGACCCGGGTAGGTCTCCGAACGGTGGCGCTTCACCGCACCGACACAACAGACAGCGCGGGGTCCGGAGAGTTCGTATTCGTGGTGAATGGCCGCAGAATCTATGCGCGGGGCACGAACCATGTCCCGCTCGATTCGCTGCACAGTCGGGATCCGCAGCACCTGGCAGGCGTGGTCGAGATGCTGGCGGACCTGAATTGTAATATGGTGCGCTGCTGGGGCGGGAATGTCTACGAAGATCACGCATTCTTCGACGCGTGCGATGAGAAGGGGATTCTGGTCTGGCAGGATTTCGCGCTCGCATGTGCGCTCTATCCGCAGGACGCTGAGTTTGCCGAGCAGATGCGCCTGGAGGCTCGCGCGGTGGTGCTGAAGCTTCGCAACCACCCTTCGCTGGCGCTCTGGGCCGGGAACAATGAGATTGACGACCTGATCGCCGTGCCCGGATGGGGCGGATTGGGGATGGATCCCAATGAGGTTGACGTGATCAGCCGCCGGGTGCTGCCAGAAGTGACTCGCGCACTCGATCCGTTTCGGCCCTATCTGCCGAGCAGTCCCTACCGTGGGCCGGGGCTCTCGCACTCCGACCAGAAGCCGGAGGACCATCTCTGGGGCCCGCGGGATGACTACAAGGGGTCATTCTACTCCTCCTCCAACGCGCACTTTGTGAGCGAGATCGGCTACCATGGCTGCCCCGACCGGGCCTCCCTGGAGCAGATGATGGACCCCGGCCATCTGTGGCCATGGCAGGAGAACTCGCAGTGGCTCACTCATGCAACGCGGAATAATCCCGATGATCCGTCGTATAGCTACCGAATCCAGCTCATGGCGAACCAGGCCGCCCTGCTGTTCGGAAGCGCCCCTGAGAGCCTAGACGACTTTGTTTTCGCCTCTCAGGCTTCGCAGGCGGAAGCCATGAAGTATTTCGTGGAGCAGTGGCGGATGGGGAAGTGGCGGCGCACGGGAATGCTCTGGTGGAACCTTCGCGACGGCTGGCCCGTGATCTCGGACGCCATCGTCGATTACTACGGCCGCCGAAAGCTCGCTTACGACTATCTCTGGCGCGCTCAGCGGGATGTTATCGCCTGCGTTGCCGAGCCCTCGGGGTTCCAGCAGAGGGTGGTGCTTGTGAACGACACGCAGAGCGACGTTGAGGCGACCGTTTCAGTGCGGGACGCAGCGACCGGTGAGCAGTTGCTGAAGGCCACTGGACGCGTGCCGCGCGATGGCGTGGTGACGGTGGGCCACGTTCCCGAGGCGCGCCTGCCAGCCTGCTGGCTGATTGCGCTGGAGCTGCCAGGTGGTGGCGCACTGCAGCGCAGCCACCACCTGGCGGGGCCGCGGCCGGTAGAGCTGGGTGTCTACCGGCGCTGGATGAGTATGATCGAAGGCGAGCCTAGACGCTGAGGTGGCTGTGCTTCCGGACCAGCGCCACATCCTGGCTCAGCTCGTCCTTATACTTGGGCCACATGCCGATAATGACAACGTCGCTCTTCTTGATCCCAGCGAACGTGGCGCGGAACTGCTCGTCGATCTGCTCGTCGCTCTCGGTGAGGCGGCCTGCTCCGAGCAGCTTGAAGACGATGCAGGGCTTCTTCGTCTGGCGCACCACGCTCAACATAGTGTCCCGGTCTGTGTCGAGGAACGATTCGCCGAGCGGCACCGCTCCAAGCTTCGCCCGGATCTCCTCATGCGGCCTGGTGACGTAGTAGAGGCTGCATTGATAGAGGTCCGCCTCCCAGCCCTTTTCCTCGGCGTAGCGGATGCAGTCGGGGTTATGGCATGACATTCCCGCCGGAATGCCCTGGACGTCGTGCACCTTCTTGATGAAATCGTGTACCTGCTCCTGCTTTCCGGCGCGGAAGAGGTCGTCTGTAACGTTGCCGTGGTGAATGTTCCAGAGCGGCCGATAGGCCAGGAGCTCTCGTGTAAGGGTTCCGCTGCTCTCGAGGGTGCTGAGGAAGTATGGGCGCATCTTGGAGCCTGCGTCCCAGCACTGCTTCAGCGCGGCGAGCGGCCGGTCACCGGTGAACGTGTGGCAGACGTCGAGGCCTCGCGCCTCGCAATCGCGGAAGAAGGCGACGATCTTATCGGTCGTGAAGTAGTCGACGGTGGCGCGCGCCAGGTTCGGGGAGCCGTGGCTCCAGCCGCCGATCTGGTTCGATCCGATAATCATGCGCGGGATGGTGTGTCCGGCAATGGTAACCATGGGCACGCCAGCCGCTGCGGTGCTCGCTGCGGGGGCTTCGGCCGCGCCCGCCATCGCTCCTGCGGCAAGCAGCGCGCCAGCGGCTGCGCCCTCCAGAAAAGTGCGGCGCGTGGGACCAGAAGGCGATGTTCCTGACGCGTTTGAGTGACTGGTTTCCATGCTGGTTCTCCTTATAACCTGTGTATAACCATAAGGTAACACAAGCGCCTGTCAGTGTCAAGCTTCAATGGCGCCCCGCCGGGCTCTGGCCGTTCCCACGGCCTTATGCTATAATCCCGACATTCCGCCGGCCAGGAGTTGAAAATGGCGCAGAGCCCTTCCGCCGCCCCGCCGGGCGGTTCAGCAGACTCCATTATCGGACTCGCGCGCGTCTGCATTGATGCCTCTGGTCTCGACCAGGCCATCGAAGCGGCGGCGCGCTTCCTCGAGCCGTCTGGGGTCTGCAAGCTCTCGCTCATCACGAAAGCGCTGCTCCCCAACCCCGGGCCCGATACATGCGTGGTCCCGGTGGAAGGTAATCTCTATCTGGTGGCGCGCGTCGATCCTGGAAACGGCCCACCGCTCCCGGTGCTTGAAGCCGCCGCCATCTGCCTCGGGCAGAAGCGCGAATTCCACTCTCTGAATCGACGGGTCCAGGGCGCGGAGGCCCGCGCCAATCACAGAATCGTAGAGCTCGCCGCGATCTACGAGATCGGCCAGGCGATCGACCAGATCCAGCACGATCATCTGCTCGAGCTCATCACAGAGCGGGCGGCGCGCATCATGTTAGCCCAGGTATGCTCGCTTATGCTCGTCGATCCGCATACAGGCGAGCTCCATGTCGAGGCGAGCTACGGGCTTCCGGAACAGCTGCGGGGCCATGCCGGGCATGCGCCCGACTCGATCGCCTCACGCGTGGCGCAGACCGGCGAGCCGATGCTGATTGTCGATAACGATCCCGACCCGCGCCTGGCGGGCCTCCCGCTGCGGCCGGAGATCGGCTCCGCCATGCTCGTGCCCATGCGGAGCCCGGATGGCCCTGTGCGGGGCGTACTAACGATTCGGCGGCAGCGGCCATCTCCTGACTTCGGAAACGACGACCTGCGGCTGTTTTCGGTGTTCGCGACACAGGCAACACTCGCGCTTACTAACAAGGACCTCTACGACGACGTCAATCGAAGGGCGGATGAGCTGGGCAAGCTTCACACGCTGACCCGCGACCTCATCACCATCGATCTGGAGGAGCTGCTGCAGCGCGTGGTTGACGACGTTCGCAGCATTGTAGGGCTTGAGCGATGCGCGCTGTTCCTGCGCGACCTGAACAAGCCGGTCTACACTCCCCGCGCGCTTCGCGGTTATCCGACATCTCTGTGGCGCGAGCCGATTGGCGAGCGCGAAGGCTTGATCGGAGCCGTTGCGCAGGATGGCTCGATCTGCTTTTTTGATGCTCGTGCCCCGGTTGCTCCTGAGCAGGAGCACGATCGCCGATATCTGAGGATGAAGGGGTTTGCGCGCTCGCTGGGAGCAGCGGCCTTTGTTGCGGTGCCCCTGCTTGCCAGTCAGGAGGAGCCTCTCGGAGTGCTGGTTGCTGACAATCGGGGAAGGCGTGAGCCCATCACCGCCGAGCAGGTCCATCTTCTGGAGGTGTTTGTGGCACAGGCATCGCTGGCGATCCAGAACGCGCGTCTCCATGTGAAGACCCGAGGCCTCACCGACTACACAGACAGTGTATTTCAGTCGATTGGCGATGGGATGCTCTCCACGGACTCCCGCGGCCATATCCTGCGCTCCAACCGGGCTGCGGCTGCCATCCTGCGGCGGCCGGGCGCGTTTTTCAAATCCGCGACTCTCACGGATGTTATAGAAGCGCTGCATCTCGATCCGGAAGACCATAGAGAGCTGCTGAAGATGGTTTCGCGTGCGCCAGCTTCTCGCGAGCGCCTGACTCTGAAAAGGCTGAGGGCCAACCCGGCCCCCGGCGAAAATCTCATCCTGAATGTAAAGGTCTTCCGACTCTCGGATGCCGGGAGCGAGCGCGCGGGCTCCGTGCTGATGCTCGAGGACGTGACGCAGGCTGCCGCCATGGAGGCGGAGATGGAGCGGATGCGCCGCCTCGCCGACATTGGCCAGCTCGCCGCGAAGATGGCCCACGAGGTGCGAAACGCACTCTCGCCGATCAAAGGCGCGGCCCAGATCCTTCGAGCCGAACAGGAGAGCCAGGGCTCCACGGAGTGGCCGGACATGATCATTGCCGAAGTGGAGGGACTCAGCCGGCTGACGAGCACCATGCTCGATTTCGCCCGGCCCACGCCCCTCGATCCGCGCAGCATTGATCTGAACGACTTTCTGCAGAGTGCCGTCCTCTCGCTTGGACCGTTTCTTACCGAGTGTATGGTGAGCGTGGGATTCATTCTTCCGCCAGAGCTGCCTGCGTTCCGGGCCGATCCGGCCCAGCTCGGTCAGGTGGTTCGCAACCTCGTTATGAATGCGGCACAGTCCATGTCCGATGGGGGCGAGCTTGTGGTGGACGTTGTCTTCGACACGCCTCACCAGATG
>JBBRJW010000183.1:0-6079 GCA_038218705.1 Chthonomonadales bacterium
GGGCGTGAAGAAGCGGCGGTAGCGCGGGGCGGGGTCCGGGCAGCCTATCTGGTCGATCTCAACCAGGTAGTGGGCAGGAGCCATGCGAGTGTAGGCCGGGTCGAACTGCCAGCCAATCTTCTGCTCCTGGCACCAGGCGAAGAGGCTGTCAATCCGGTCCGAGGCGATCAGGTACGGACCGTGGAACATCTTCGCCACAAAGTACCGAAGGGGAATGCCGATCGTTCGCGCCATGCGGACGGTATGTCCTTCGCGCGCCACGGCCGCGAAGTGCCCGTTGCGGCATGAGAGCTGATCAATCTTGCCGCCCCGGACCGATTCGAGTACCTGTTCGGGGCTTCGCCCGGCGAGTCCGCTTCCCTGCGCACCCACGAGATCTGCCAGCCGCTCCACTCCTGTCAGCATGTTTCCGGTGCTCCTTGCCACTCGTCTATTCTGTCTGCGGCCCTTATTCCGCGGGCGACGGCAAATCTCCTATTCGATTCTGCGTAAATCCGTGCACCCATTTGATCAGCAGCGCCTGAACGGGAAGGCGTATCCAGAGAAGCGCCGGCGCGATGGACGGTGATATCCCTGGATGCAGGGCCATGTTCAGGTTTGCCGGGAACACCGCAACCAGGAGCGCGATGAGGCCCCAGCCGGCAAGACGAGCAGTGCGCGGGAACCAGAGGAGCGCGCCAAGTCCCATCTCGGCAGCGCCGCTGCAGTAGACTAGCGCGAGCGGCCATGGAAGGTAGGCTGGCATGATCTTCACGTAGGAGTGCGGGCTGGTGAAGTGGAGCGTTCCCGCGATCATAAAGAGCAGACCGCAGATCAGGCGATTGAGTGACGCGATCACCGGATGCGCTCCATCCGTGGGTGAATGTGACATACTTCGGATACGAAGGCGAGTCGGAGTTCCACTGCGTAACTGCCGGCAAACTTCGACCGGCGTTGATGTAACATGCTGCCGCGCTCGCCATACATCGGGGCGAGCGTGCTTCGCGCCTGCAGTGGACCGCCGAGACGGCGGTGCGGCGAACTTCGTCCGGCCATAACTCGGCGCAGTAACTGGCGCCGGGGCCTGCCTGCAATTGCAGGAACCCTGATCCATCGTACGTGGTCCACTCTCCCATACCGGCAGATTGGGAGAAACAAGTGGACCTATTGCAGCAGCCGCCCGAGCGGCCGAATTGGCGGCAGTACGCCCGACAGCGAGGCGCAATGGCTGCCATTGTAGTGCTGTTTATTCTCTTCGCTGCGCTCGCCATGGCAGCTCGCACTCCGGGCCTGCTCACCGTCGACGAGCACGTGACCCATGAGCTTCAGGAACACCCGAGCGGTCCTCTCGACTATGTGGCGTTTCTGTTCACCACGATGGGCAATGCGATCACAATGAGCCTTGTCTGTGGCGTGACCGCGCTGAAGTTGGCGAGGTCGGGCCAGCGGCGGACCGCGCTCTTTGTGATGGCGACACTGCTTGGCCTGCCGCTCAATATGCTGTTGAAGGTCATCATACACCGGCCCCGCCCGACGCCGGAGCTGGTACGCGCGCTCTTCGTGGAGCCGGGCGACAGTTTTCCGTCCGGACATGCGATGGCCTCCATAATCGTCTATGGCTTCCTCGCTTACCTCGCGTGGAGCCATATTGCCGACCATGCAAAACGGCTCAGGGTGACACTCTCGCTTGCGGTCTTGATCTTCGCGATCGGATGCTCGCGCATCTACGTGGGCGTTCACTGGTTCTCAGACGTAGCAGGAGCCTGGCTATTCGGGCTCGGCTGCCTATCGGCATTGGCGCAACTTCATAGCGGTCGGAGCGGGCAGGAACCTGCCCGCCCGAATGCTCCCTGACCTGGCCGAATCTGCTCCCGCGAGCAGGGGCCAGCAGCGGGGCCATGGGAGAGCCAGAGTGAGTGCCAACAAGAACCCGGGCGACATTCGGAGCAATCCGCAGCCAGCGCAGAAGCTCCTCCCATCGCGCCGTGCCGTGGTTGGTGGCTGTCTGTCACTGCTGAGCTCACGAGAGTTTGCGGCGAGCTCCGCGGCGGCTGCCATCGACCGGGGCGCGCTGCTGAGGCGTTGCTCACCGGAATGGTCCGGGGAAGATGCGCGCCCACGGATTGCGTTAGGGAATGCCCGCCTCCGATTCGAGGTTGACTCGAGCGGTCTGCAGCCACTGGTAACCGCCGCCGATGCATCTGTGTGGACGCTGCTTGCCCTCAGCGATCATTTGCGACCTGAATCACTCGATCCACGCGATGCTGGCCCCTCCGTGCTCTGTCCGTTTCGCGTTTCAGTCGCCACTCGGGCCGCCGGCCAGCCGGTCGGCGCGCGCCCTGCTGGTTCGCGCAGACAGTCGCTTGTCCTCGACTCGGGGCTCCTCACCACGCAACTCGGTTCCCCAGACGCCGCAGTGACGATCTCGACGGTTGCTCACCCGATATTACCGATAGTGGCCGCCCGACTGACGGGTCCGCGAGGTGCAGGGGGTACGGGGTTTGTGGTGCGGGGAACTGGCCGGACGGCGCTTCGATTCAGTGGCAGCGAGGGTATTCTAACCGATGAGAGCGACGGGAGACTCCAGGCTGCGGTCCGAGTGCGAGGCCGTGCCCTGAGCGCAGTAACCGGAGGGCTCGTCGCGACTGATGGCGGCGACCACGCGGAAATCGTTGTTCAGTTCGGACCGGTTGTCGAGCCGATGGCCCTGGCATCGTTCGACGAGATTGCAGATTCGGCGCGACTCTGGTGGGGGGAGTACTGGCGATCGAGCGGCGCGCTCGACCTGGGCGGCGCTTCCTCGGCCTCCGCACTTGCGGCAGAGCGCAGAATCGTCTTTGCCCGCCGGTCGAGCCTCCTGGCGCCAACCCAGGACGCCGGGGATGGTCCAGTCTCTGTCCGAGCCGTGCGGCCCGTGGTCTCGGGATGGTGCGGCGCCCCTTCCGCCCTGCTCTGGGGCGACGCCGCTCCGCTCGAGCGACTCTTGACACGGTTCGCCCGTGCGCTGCCCCGCGCCGAGGAGCGAGCTGCAAAGCTCGCGCTGGAGGGCGCGCGCTGGGAGGTTGGCCCGAGCGCGGCGAGCGGCTCTCCCGATTGGGACGCGCTTCAGCTCTGTTGTCAGGCAGACCCTATCTGGTATGCCGAGCATCTCTATCGGCTTCGTCGCGATCGCGGAACGGTTTCGCTCTATCGCGATCTGGTCTTCTCGACAGCCGACCAGATGGCGAGCGCCGCAGTCTGGAATCTCGCCGCCGGAAGGTTCGGCCTCACGGGGCCGAGCCTGGCGGCCCGCAACCACCCGGAAACAGCGGCCAATCCGATAGCCGCCATCGCACTCTGGACGTGGGCACTGGAGGTTGCGCAGCAGTGGCGCGCAAGGCTAGGGATGGAGCGTAATGCGGAGTGGCAGCGCGTTCTGCTGATGCTGCCAGCGCCCGCGCGCAAAGGGCTGCTGCTTCAGCGGTCGAGCGTCTCGGTCCCGGGCGGGGGCAGCATCCTTCCGCCGGTAACCGCTGCGCTGGGCCTTCTGCCGCAGTGCCTTCCAATCGAGCCCGCAGTGAGAGAGGCGACACTTCGCGATGCCAGCTCGCCGGGGGCGTTAGCGCGTATTGAAGATTATGAGCGGTCGCTGCTGGTAATGTGCTGGCTGCGCTCAGGCAATGTGGCTGCAGCGTGTACGGCCATGGCCCGGGCCTCCGGGCAGCGAACTGCGGCGGAGCTGTCGGCGGATAGCGGTGTTCTCCTCTATGCCGCGGCGATGTTGGGCGGTGGCTGGGAAGGCCAGGCGCATCATGATGGAGTACCGGCCGGTTGGCTCATCCGCGGAGAGGGACTGCTTCAAGCGCCGTAGGGGGAGCCGACCAGACTTCAGGTGAGGGGCTGACGTACGCCGTCTCGTCCAGCGCAGCAGCTTGCGGCAGATTCGATTGGAACCGGCGGAACATACTGGGCGTCCCGGGCAGTCCATTATATGGGGTCCTCATGGGCAGGCTGCCGCTGCGCCTTGTCATCAGCAAGCGAGTGATTGCACTTGCGCCAATAGCCAGGAGAGGGTGAGATTATCATGACCGCGGTGCAGGAGGAAGCCTCTGGGATGCCCTCGCGTATATTGATTGTAGAAGACGTTGGCATTCAAGTGCGGCTCACGCAGCTCTGCCTGGAGCGGGCAGGATACCAGGTGCTGGCTGCCCGTGACGGCGCATCCGCGCTTGCCATTATTCTGGAACAGCGGCCAGACCTGGTCCTGCTGGACGTTGACCTTCCTGTGATGAACGGGTTTCAGGTCCTCGATGCCATCCGTCGAAATTCGGACGTCAGCGGCATACCGGTTATTATGCTGACCGCTCATGCGAAGGACTCGCCGCTTTTCGCGGAGTGGGCAAGTAAGCGCGATGCATTTATGACAAAGCCTTTTAGCCCGTCTGCACTCCTTGAGCGAGTGCAGGAGGTTCTGCGGACGGTCTCCAGTTCGGTGGACCACTGACCCCACTTCCAGCCCTGTTTGCCATTCCTGCACGTCGCATCCGAGCGGTCTTCACGCACTGACGGAGGAAGTGAGGCGCTCGGAGGCTAACAACGTCTCGTCCCAATCGGTCCCCAGCATTGCGCGCCTGATTACGCCGGCTAGAGGAGAGAGATGAACCCACCCGCACCAGGAAGGCGCGCGCTGCTGCGCGCGCTATTGTGTCTCGCCGCTGCGACCGTGTTGTGCCCGCTGGCTGGCAGCGCGCCGGTCGCCACCGTCCCCGTCCTAAAGGCAGGAGATAAGATTGTGCTATACGTAGGCACTTATGCAAGACCCGATACCGATGGGATTCGCCTATTTGAGATCGAGCCGCAGTCGGGTGCGCTTACCGCAGTGGCCGGCTTCTCCGGCGTCACAAACCCGTCGTTTCTTGCACTCCATCCAGGCCACCGGTTTCTTTACGCGGTGAGTGAGGTAGGAGATTACGAGGGCAAGAAAGCTGGCGCGGTATCTGCGTACCAGATCGATCCATCGACCCACCATCTCACATTCCTGAACCGACAGTCGACGGGTGGAGATAGTCCCTGCTTTGTCACCGTCGATCGTACCGGGCAGAATGTTCTCGTAGCCAACTACGGAGGTGGCAGCATCGCCGTGCTCCCAATCGGCAAAGACGGCCGTCTCGCTCCCGCCACTGCTTTCGTTCAGCACAAAGGGAGTGGGCCTGTTGCGAGCCGCCAGGAGGCTCCGCACGCTCACTCGATCAATGTGGATCCCGCCAACCGCTACGCTCTGGCTGCGGACCTGGGCCTCGATCGGATCATGGTCTATCGGTTCGACGCCGACCGGGGAACGCTCAAGCCGAACTCGGTTCCCTTCGCTGCCGTGGTCCCGGGTTCAGGACCTCGCCATCTCGCGTTCGCGCCAGACGGCCGGCACGCATACGTCATCAACGAGATGAAGTCGACGCTGACGGCGTTCAAATACGATCCGAAACTGGGGTCGCTGAAGGAGATCCAGACGATCTCGGCCCTTCCAGAGGATTACCACGGGAGCAGCACAGGGGCCGAAGTGGTCGTTCACCCATCTGGCAAGTTCCTGTATGGATCGAACCGGGGGCACGATTCGCTCGCGATCTACTCTATTGATTCCGCCTCGGGCAAGCTGACGCTGACTGGACATGCCTCGACCGGAGGCAAGACGCCTCGCGGATTCGCGGTCGACCCATCAGGCCGATACCTGGTTGCTGCCAACCAGGACAGCAACAACATCGTGGTGTTTCGGATTGACCCCGAAACGGGAGCGCTCGCGCCCACGGGGCAGACTGCCGAGGTCCCGAAGCCCGTTGCCGTTCGAATGATGATCGAACCTGCGCCCGCTCATTGATCCGACCAGCTCTATGGATGGGCAAATCGGAGCGCGCCGTACCGGTGCGGCCCGGAATGCTTCTGGAACCCGAACGGTGCGGGCGGCCGTAAGTTGATATGGCCCCGACTGGAGCCATCAGGGCATTGTGCCCCTGCGATACACTGATGCCGCGAAAGGATCCGACACTTGAAGAGACAGCATTTCCAGACCCTTGCGTCGTTCTCGATGTTAGTCGCTCTCTCCCCGTTTGCACATGCCCAGAGCGGG
>JBBRJW010000184.1:0-6074 GCA_038218705.1 Chthonomonadales bacterium
CTCAGCAGCCAGGGCGCCCTGGCCCGCAGGCGCCAGGTGCGCCCCGGACACCGGGTCAGCAAGGCCGGTAGCGCCAGCGCACGTTACGGAAAGAGCGCCGCGCGGTTCAAGAACTGGACCACGCGGCGCTCGTATTCTGCCGGGGCCGCATTGAAAGCGCCCACGTGAAAAGCACGGCTGACGATCCACTGCTCCTTCGGGGTCCGTGCCGCTTCGAACAGTGCCCTGGACTCTCCTGCGGAACAGGTGAAATCGATCCCATCGACGATCTGAAGAAACGGTCGTGGCGCGAGACTTCCGATGTGATCCGCCGGAGCGACAGAGTCGAAGTCAAACTGGAAGCGGCTGACGCTCCACTTGCGGCACTCCTCGGCAACGCCGGCTCGCAGCGGCCCAATAAGCCCCAGCCTCTGGTGAACCGCGTTTGACAGACGCGCGTACGACGCCTCCGCCACAACGGCGCGGATCTGATGACACTTTGCGGCCGCAAGGATAGAGGCCGCGCCTCCCATGCTTTCGCCCAGGCAGAACACGGGAATGGTACGCGTGAGGGGGTGGGAGGCCACGAAGTCGACAGCGCCAAGCACGTCAGCAGTCTCATTCCATCCGAGCGAGCAATACTGCCCCGCGCTCAGTCCTCGTGCACGGAAATCGAAGAGAAGCGAGGTAAAATGATGCGCGTGGAGAGCCACGGCTTTCGCAAGCATCGCGGCCCTCGTGCTTGTGTGCCCGTGGCACATAACAATTACGCCAAGCGCTTCTTCCGCAGGCAAAATCCATCCTGAAAGTAGTGCGCGGTCAGGCGCTGCGGAGTGAAACACGACCGGCGTGAACGGTATTCCAAATCGTGAAGGGTCCGTTCGCGGCGCTCCTCGGCGAGGTCGGGTACCATCCCACGCAAGCAATTGTGCAATCCTTTTGTGCATGATCCCCTATACGTGAGCCGAGCTTACTTTCGCTCCCGGTGCGAATTTGTAGCGGGGGCGCGGCTGGCTGAGAGTCGCCATTCGAAAGAGGGTATAAATGTCGGGTTTGATGACGGGAAAGCGTGTTCTGATCACTGGAGCTCGCAATAAATGGAGCATTGCCTGGCATACAGCGGCATCACTGCACAGAGAGGGCGCCGAGATTGCCTTCTCGGTATTCGGTGATCAGGAAGAGGCAGGAGTGGTGAAGCTCGCGCAGGAAGCGGGAATCACTGCGCCTATTTTCCACTGCGACGCCAAGGACGATGCGCAGGTCGCGGCCCTGTACGAGAAGGTGGGCGCTCACTTTGGCGGTAAGCTGGACGGACTCGTCCACGCGATCGCCTTCGCTCGGACGGTTGAGCTGGGAGGCGAGTATCTTGCGACGTCCCGGGAAGGCTTTACGCTGGCGCAAGAGAGTAGCGTCTATACGCTCGTCTCGCTGACGCGCGGCGCGCGCGAGCTGTTTCGCGCTGCGGGCGGTGGCTCGGTGGTAGCGCTCTCGTATATCGGCGCGATGCGGGTGGTGCCCAACTATAACGTGATGGGAGTCGCCAAGGCCGCGCTGGAAGCGTCTGTTCGGTACCTTGCCAACGATCTCGGCGAGGAAGGCGTTCGGGTCAACGCCGTCTCTGCCGGCCCGATCAAGACGCTCTCCGCGAAAGGCATCACAAATTTCGAAGGCATGCGGAAGCATGTCGCCGAGCGAGCTCCTATGCGCCGCGGTGTGGAGTCGGAAGAGGTCGGCGACGCGGCGCTCTTTCTCCTGAGCCCGTGGGCGCGCGGTATTACCGGTGATATTCTCTATGTAGACTGCGGATTCCATGTGATGGGAATTGTGTAACGCTGGCGCTTGAGCACTGTCCTGGTGACCGGATACGCGGCGCGACGAATGTTCGCGAAACCCCGTATCTGGTGTTAGTCCGACCCGCAGAGCGCCCGGGCACGTCGGTGCCTCGGGGCGCGGCCATCAGAAAGCTTCCGCTATGCCCCTCTTCCCAACTGACCCTTCTCAGGCCGATGCGCCAACACGCATGGCCTGGACGCGCGAACGTGGAACCCGTCGTCTTGTCTTCTCGTTCATTGGGCTGATCATTCTCTGGCTGATCGTCGCGCGCGTTCAAGACCACTTCCTTCTTCAGCGATCGTGGCCGCGCCTTCAGGCGCGCCCTGCCGGCTTGAGCGTGGTCGGCACACTCGATCCGCGTGACTCCCTGGGCCGCAACCTCTTCATCGTAGTCCAGGCCAACCAGAGCGCCCGCGTAGAGCTCACTGACTTTGGCTGGCGCTCCATCTTCGACCCGCGAAACGGCCCACTCTTCCGAGACCGCTCTGGCAATGCCATCAAAGCAGCGCGCGATGTTGATGATCGCCTGGCCGACGCGATGCTGGAGCCGTTCCTGAGGGCTGCAATCGCGCACCTGATGGGTGCCGCTAATTGGAAGGCCAGTATTCGCCCCGACACCGTAATCCTCGTCCCGCGCGCGCCGCGCGACACCACGTTCGTTCAGACGACTCTCGGAGCCCAGATCGACCGGTTCGAGGGCGTGGCGGCGAACGATTCCGGCGCGAACACGACCGGGGACGATAGCGAATCCGGCGGGGGATCTGGCGGCCGCGAGGTAGAACACGGCATGGCCATTCCGGCGTCGCTGCTGATTCGTGTCTGCCCTGTGGTATTGACGGACCGCGAATTCACCGGCGCGACGGTGGATGAGCACCCGGCGTCCGTTCTTGCCGGGGCAACCTACACGGTGCATCTTGACATGTCCGACGAAGGGCGTTCGCGGTTCTTCCAGTGGTCGCACGACCACGTAGGCGAGAACCTTGTCTTCGTACTGAAAGACAACGTGGTCGCCGCCGGACGCGTGAAACAGTCCCTGAACGTAAGCGACTACGAGATTGGGCCTCTTCGGGACGGAGCGGCCGCCCACGCGCTGGCGGACTATCTCTCGCACGCCCGCTGAGTCGGTTTGCCACCTTCCTGAATTCTCCGAGGAGAGCCTGAATGGGATTTGCAGCAGCCATCGGCCTCATCGGCCTACTCGGTGCGACCGTTCCAACCGGGAGCAGTAAGTCGCTCGAACGTGTCAGCCGATACAATGTGGTCTGGAACAGCCCCTCCAAAGAGGCTTCAGGAGTGATGCCAATCGGTAATGGAGACATTGGAGCGGGGGTATACGCCATCGAAAATGGTGATCTGTACCTGCTTCTCTCCAAGAACGATGCATTCAACTACTCCGGCGAGATCTATAAGACCGGCAAGGTCCGGATAACGATGGAGCCGAATCCGTTCAAGTCAGGCACGCCATTTCGCCAGACGCTCGATCTGAGCACCGGCTCCATCTTTATCGAAGCCGGCGGCATACGAATCAGGGTATGGGCGGATGCCAATCGTTCCACCTACCATGTAGAGATCGACGCGCCTTCCGGAGTGAGCGTGAGCGCCCGGCCCGAGCTGTGGAAGCGACTTGACGGAACCAGGGATGTGCGGTCGGACGGGAAGAACAACATCCTCTGGTATTTCCCCGTCGGCGACCGAAGCGTCTATCCGGATGATCTGAAGTTCTATCAGGTGGAGGAGATGGCGGCGAAACACGCTGATCCCTACCGATATAACACCTTCGGCAACCTGCTCGAGTGCCCGTCGCTAGCGCTGAGAGAAGATGCGCTTCGCGGCAAGGCGAATACGTTCGATATACGGATCCACTCACTGAGAGAGCAGACACCGGATGCCTCCGGATGGGTAGACACCATCCGAAAGCAGGCGGCAGCGAGCGTCGATCTGCAGAAGGCCTGGAAGCAGCACTGCAATTGGTGGGCGAAGTTCTGGGACAAAAGCTGGATCGTGGCGGCCGACAACACGGTGCCCCGCAAATCCCGTGAGAAATTCATGGGAGAGCCGACTTCCGCCGGTACTCGGTCCGAGGACGACGCGGCGGCACTGGTTTCTCAAAGCTACAACGTCTTCCGTTTTCTAATGGCGTGCCAGAGCCGTGGACGAAATCAGGTTAAGTTCAACGGGGGAATCTTTACTCAGCAGTTGCTTGTCGAGTCCGGAGATGGGCGGCCAGCGGCAGCGAAACTGGAGAATGGCAAGTGGCTCACCCACGAGGACGACCGGCTTTGGGGCCGCCGGTATACCTATCAGAACCAGCGTCATCTCTACTGGCCGCTGCTCGCATCCGGTGACTTCGACCTGATGCAGCCGTTCTTCAACTACTACTTCGACCTGTTGGACATGCGTAAGGCCATAACGAAGTCATGGTTCGGGCACGACGGCGCGTACTACCGGGAGAACATCGAACCGGACGGCGCGGAACGGGATTGCGATAACGGCGGAAAACCGCCAAGAACCAGGCCGGGGGAGAAGTACGAGGGATGGTATCACGACTACTACTTCACCTGCGGCTTGGAGACCACCGCGATGATGATCGACTACGCCAACTTTACCGGCGATAGCACATTCCGGGACAAGAAGCTGGTTCCCTTTGCCCGAGAGATTCTGTCGTTCTTTGATCATCACTATCCTCGTGTGAATGGCAAGCTCCGTCTGGAGCCTGCACAGGTGGTTGAGACCTGGTGGATAGCAGTGAATCCAGCGCCGGATGTGGCTGGGCTCCGATTCTGCCTGGATGGTCTGTTGGAGATGAAGGCGGGAACTCCGGATGACCAGCTGAACTGGCGGAGGTTTCGCGCGGAGATCCCGGAAATCCCAACGCATATGATCGGCGGGGAGCTTGCAATCGCCCCCGCGGATCAATACGAGAAGAAGCGGAATGCTGAAAACGGAGAACTCTACCCGGTGTTTCCCTTTCGCTGCTTCGGTGTCGGGCTCGGAACGGCGGATATCGTTCGCTCGACGATGAAGAACAGAACCTTTGCAGACGCCATGGGGAGCGGATGCTGGACCCAGGATCAGATCGACTGGGCGTTTGCCGGAAACGCAGCCGAGGCGAGTGAGGGGTTGGCCCGGCGGTTCCGGACAGCATCCTCCATGTGCCGCTTCCCTTTGTATGGCAAAGAGGGGCCAGATTCGTGCCCTGACTTCGATCACTTCGGCGCTGGCAGCACAGCCTTTCAGCGGATGCTGGTTCAGGAGGCTGGGGGCAAAATCCACCTGCTGCCCGCGTGGCCCGCAGATTGGAATGTCGACTTCAAACTCCACATTGCCGCTGGCGGCGTTGTGACCGGCACGGTGAAAGACGGGAAACTCACTGCGTGGGATATCCAGCCGCCGGAACGTAAGCGAGATGTTGTTATCTATCCGCCGCAGGTCGGCGGATCCGCGGGTTCCGCTATTCCGGACAATGTTCACCCGCTCCATGCAGGTTCCGACAGCAATGGGGGGAGTCACTTTCTCGGGAAGATCGGGCGAGTAACCTTGTTCCGGGAGCGAATCACTGCGTCCCGGGTCCGTGAGCTGGCATCCTCAGATCGTACGAGGCGAGTGAGCGGAAAGGATGTTGTCGGCTCCTGGCTGAATCCCAGGGCAGGGGATCAGCTGGCGACGAAGCCGGAGGACTACAACGGCCCGGTCTCCTTTGAGGTATGGATACAACCAGGCGAGAACGAATCGGGCCGCATTCTTGACAAGATAACCGCAGGGATAGACGACGGCATGCTGCTGGATGCCTGGCCAAAGCTCAGCCTTCGGCTGATAGTTGGGAGTCAGACCCGAAATATTGCAGGCGTGCTCAAACCGGGAGTGTGGCAGCATATTGCGCTCGTGATCACCCGTGGATCCTCCGCGGTCTACCTTGACGGGCAGAAGCTGCTGTAAGCGCTCGGAGACAGGACAGGTTTTGAAAATAGCTCCGCATTATAAACATTATCGGACGTCCTAGGAAGATCGCAATGGCTTCTCTCTCACAGGCTGCAATGGAGCGTGGGCTCGGAATGATCAGGCTATTGGCCCTCGATGTCGATGGCGTGCTGACGTCTGGAGCGATCACTCTCATCGGCGCAACTGGCGAGGGAAAGACCTTCCACGTCTCCGACGGGCTCGGTATGGCGGTAGCGCTGCAGCATGGGTTGAAGATTGTCTGGGTCACCGGCCGGGGTGGGGAGGCCGTGGAACGGCGTGCGCGCGAGCTTGGCATTACCGAG
>JBBRJW010000185.1:0-6072 GCA_038218705.1 Chthonomonadales bacterium
GTGGTCTGCTTGGAGAGCAGCCACTCGGCCGCCTGGCGCACTGCATCGCTGTCGGCGGGCCAGCCGCTGTCGATCAGGGAGTTGATGACGAGCGCGGTATCGCAGACAGGCGAAACGCAGGGCTGCAGCCGAATAGTCTCCCCCTCCTCGATCTCAAAGGCGGAGAGCTCGGCCAGCTCGCGCCGGATCGCAGAATGGTTATCGGGAAGGCCCATGCACTTATAGGCCATGATCGCGTGGGTCATGGCAGGGAAGATTGCGCCGAGCCCGCCGCTGTTCTCCTCGCGCTCCAGCAGCCATGCAAGCGAGCGATCGAGGGCCAACTTGCGGAACGGCTTAACCGGGCTCGCGTCATACGCCTTCAGCAGCTTGTCGAATATGAGGAAGACGTTCCGCCAGGTGATCGGGTGCTTGTCCCACTGGAGACGCATGAGCTTGCGGTTGCGGCCGCCAACGAAGAGCTCATCGATCGCTGCCTCGGCAGGTATGGATCGCTGAGGCTTATTTGCGTTCATGACGGCCAGGGGAACCAGGATCGCTCGCGACCACGATGACATCGAGTAGATATTGAAGTAGAACCACGGAGGGAGCAGAATGGTTTCCGGCGGGATTGTTGGAACGCCGCGCCAGTCGTACTGCCCGAACATCGCGAGGTAGAGCTTGGTGAAGGTGTTGCAGCGGGTAACGCCGCCCTGGGCCAGAATGGCGCGGCGCGCGCGGCGCATGAAGGGCTCGTTCCCAGTGAATCCGGCGAGCTTGCAGGCAAAATAGGCCTTGACCGAGGCGCTTACGTCCGCCGGGCCGCCGGGATAGATGGACCAGTGGCCTTCAGGGCTCTGGCCTTTGCGGATGTAGTTCGCGAGCTTACGAAACTTGGCGGGGTTCGGGCGACCGAGGAACTGCAGCAGCAGGATGTACTCGCTCTCGAGGATGGTATCGCCCTCGAGCTCCGCGACCCAGTACCCTTCGGGCTCCTGGCGGTCGAGCAGATAGCGACGCGCTCCCTGAATAGCCCTTCTGACCGACTCGAGCGAGATATGAGCTTCGCCGGCGCGGAGTGCCGTGGCAGGGCCATGCTGCTCCAGCCCAGCCTTAACCGTATGCTCCACTCGTGTCTTCAAGGATTCACCGTCCGAAAGGAATTTTCGTACGCTGTGTCTCCCGGCTCTCGCCCTTGTACTGCTAACAATTAGTGCTCCAACTGCTTTTGAGGGCTTCTGTAGAGACGCATAAGAGTGCCCGGCAACGCCCATCTGGAGGCTAGGATCGAGATCGCGCGATCAGCGGCGGAGAGAACATGAGCTCCGAGGCTCGGGGCCACGGCGGAAGCGGCCGGGGCGACACTCCGCGTATTGTAACTCCGACAAGCAAGGTTTGTCAACCAAAGCAAATGTTGGCGATCGCTCAGAGGTTGCGCTCGGACGGGTCATTGGCAACGTCGGAAATGATCCCAAGCCGCTTTAGCTCGGTAATGAGCCTGGAAGCCTCTCCCAGGATCATTTTGGCGAAGCGCTGAGTGTCCGGATCGCTTTTGCGGATAAGCAGGTCGGCTGCTGAGCAGAGCGAAATAATCGGGTTCATCAGCACCTCTTCGGCAACGAGGTGGCCAGGCAGCATATCTTTGGTTGGATCGAACGGGAGGTGGCCACGAGAGCCCGCCAGCGCTGGCTCGGAGCCGGGTTCCGGAACCGAGCCGATCGGTAGTGGCGCCGCAAGCGAAAAGTCTGGCAGGCCCGAAGTCGTGTCCGGAGTAGCGAGGACGGGCGCATTGGCAAACGGATTCGCTTCGTTGGCGAGACGCTCCTCGATTTCGAGCAGCTCCTTACGGATGGCCTGATAGAGTGGCGTCGACTCCATATCCTTGTCAGCCGAGACACCATAGTCCTTTTTGTTAATGCCGTAAAAGAGCGGGTCCGTGGTGGCGTAGTTGATAAACATCACCGCGATGAATTTCTGGAAGACATTCTTGTCGAACGGGTACTTACCCGCGTAGTTCGCATCGTCCTTGACGCTCTCAATCACCTCGCGGAAGAGCGAGACGATGAACTCGCGGGAATCAAGCTCAGCGACCGTCGCACTATCGGCATAGTCATACGTGAAGAAGTAGACCTCTTCGCCGTTACCCTCGGCATCGGAGACGGAGCTGAAGACATTCAGCTTCATCATGCTGTCGAGGTTGCGCCGTGAATAGCCGCGATTCATCATGTCGAGGGCGTACGACTTGAACTCCGAATAGTCGGTCCCCAGGAAGTGCGCGCGGTTCGCGTCGATTTTATCGTGGAGTTCAACCAGCCGACGCAGCAGGTTGCCGCGCGCGTCGTTGATGATCTCCTTCATCTCGTCCCGGTACGGGTCATCATCCGGAAAGAGATCGAGAGTCTCGAACGTGGTCCTGATCACCGCAAAGTCGTTCAGACCGTCTTCCAGACAGGGATAAGCGATCCCTAGCAGAAGGTCATCGGGGATGTGCTCGACCGTGTCGGCATTGCGAATGTTTCGCTCAGGCTCGACTAGAACATAGAAGCGGTTGTTGGTAGCCAGGCTCTTGATGAGCGCGACGCGGCGATTATCGTTGTTGGATGTCATGAACCTTGTTACCGTCGTGGATATTGGGTCTCTGTTCAGCGCGTAAGCGAATAGGAGAGTCCGAAAAAGGGCGTCCCGTCGAGAGAGTACGCACGAGCCTGGGTATTCCGCACCAGCGGAATTGAAACTGAGAAATTTGTACGCTGGCGGTAGACCTCGAAGCCGAACCGGACCCGATCTCGAAGAACCAGCTCAGCGCCGCCAAACGCGCCATCCAGCTGGCCCGTCCCATAGCCCGCCGAGAGGCGCACAGAGCGAAACCATCGCGCCTGTCGGTCGGAGAGTGCAACAGGCCGGGAGGCAGTGAGGTAGATGGCCCCGTGCTCGACGCCCGTGCCCAGGAGATCGCGCACGCCTACCGCAATGGCCGGAAAGCCATTCGTATCGGGTATGGCCGGGTAATCGATGTTGAGCGAGTACCGCTTTCGAGCCTCCCGGGGGCTGTCGAGCCGCTCAAGCTCCGTCTCGATGCCTACCGGTGAGGAGAAAGTGAGCCAGCTGTAGTTGGCATTTCCGTGATCCGGGCGAATAATGAAGACTGCCTGCTCGGTGGAGGGCCGCAGCGGCTCGCCGCCCGGGCCGAGGACAACCCGGTCGGCGTGGGCTGACCCTGCAGCAAGGGCCGAAGCCATGGCGGCGAACGCGGCGAGGTTTCGGCTGGTGAGGATCAACGCCGGTCTCCGGCCGATGCAGATTGTTGATCCACGCCACGGGCTGCTGCAATGCGACAGACAAACCGCTCCATCCGCACCAGGGCCTCCTCGAGCTGCGACATGGCCGTGGCGTAGGAGCATCGGACATGCCCCTCTCCAGAGGGGCCGAAGGCGCTGCCGGGGACGACGGCCACGCGCTCTTCCATCAGCAGGCGCTCTGCGAACTCCTCGGAGGAGAGGCCAGTGCGTCGGATGGAGGGAAATGCATAGAACGCGCCTCTCGGCTCGTAGCAGTCGAGACCGATCTCGTTGAGACCGTGCACGAAAACCCTTCGTCGCCGATCGTAATCGCTTACCATCTGCTGCACGTCGTGTTCTGCGTGCTCGAGAGCCTCAACGGCCGCCATCTGAGAGATGGTAGGCGCACAGAGCATTGTATACTGGTGGACCCGGGTCATGAGAGTAGTGATCGGCTCTGGCCCGCAGGCGTAGCCGATGCGCCATCCGGTCATGGCATACGCCTTCGAAAAGCCGTTCAGCACGATCGTGCGCTCCTTCGCGCCCTCAAGCGATCCGAGGCATGTGTGCTCGCCCACGTAGGTGAGGCGATCGTAAATCTCATCTGAGATCAGATAGAAATCGTGTTTGTTCGCCAGGTCCACCAACCGCTGCAGGTCGGCGCGCGACTGTGTCGCGCCCGTGGGGTTCGCGGGAGATCCTATCAGGAGGGCCTTTGTGCGGGGCGTAATCGCCGCCTCGACGCGATCCGCGTGGAGGCGAAAGCCATCGCTATCGTCCGTCTTGATCGGGATAGCACGGCCGCCAGCGAACTCCACTCCCGGAATATAGGAGACATAGCAGGGCTCGGGAACGATCACTTCGTCGCCCGGGTTCAGCAGCACCCGGAGCGCGAGGTCGATGCCCTCGGATGCGCCAACTGTGATGAGGCACTCATCCTCCGGGCTATAGTGGGCCCCGTAGCGGCTGGCCAGATTGGCGCAGATTCGCTGGCGGAGGGAGAGGAGGCCGCTGTTGGATGTGTAGGTGGTGTATCCACGCTCAAGCGCCCAGATACCGGCTTCCCGGATGCGCCAGGGAGTTACGAAGTCCGGCTCCCCGACACCCAGGGAGATAACGTTCTCCATCTGCTGGGCGATGTCGAAGAAGCGCCTGATGCCGGAAGGCGGGCAGTTCGCAATAACGGAATTGAGGGGCTTTCGGGGCGTCATGGGGCCACCATCAGGCGATGGTCGGCTTCGTCATCCGCGAAGATATCACCGTCATCCTTGTATTTCTTCAGTAGGAAGTGCGTGGAGGTTGCGCTCACCCGGTCGATCGTGGAGAGGCGCTGCGCGACAAAATCGGCCACTTCGCGCATGTTCCGGCCTTCAACGACGCAGCGGAGATCCTGCGTTCCTGAGACGAGGTAGACCGAGTGGACCTCAGGGTAACGGTAGATGCGCTCGGCGACATCGTCAAAACCGACGCCGCGGGCGGGTGTGACCTTCACATCGATGAAAGCGAAGACCCGTTCGTCGCCAAATTTCTCCCAGTCAACCACGGCCTTGTAGCGGCGGATAACTCCGGATTTCGTAAGGGACTCGATCTGGCGGGCAACCTCGTCCTCCTCCATTCCGAGCTGAAGGGCGATCGTGCGCGGCGTCGCGTGCGCGTCGCGCTCGAGGATTCTGAGTATTTCCCGCATCGTAATTGACCTTCCAGACTGGCAGCCGGCCGCTTACCGGTGAGGGTAGTATACTCTTTGGGATACCCATATTGTCAAATCCGGCAGGCTAATGACGGGCGGGCGCGCGTCCATCCCGTAGTCGCGAACGGGCGCGCCACAGCCCACGAGGAGGATCGCGAAGATGCTGTTTCCTAGAAACCGAATGCGATTTGTCAACTCGTACCAGGGAAAGAGCGAGCAAGGAGGATGGGTCGTGCTCGATCTAACCGGGGCCGACCTGGACGGCGTCAGCAAAATCTACCTTCCCGGGCCTGTGCTGGAGGAGCTGCGCAAGCGCGGCGACACCAGTGCCGACCGCCTGAAACAGGCGCGCGACTTGCTGGGCGGCGACGGGCTGGGAGCAGATGACGAGGAGTAGCGGCACGTAACCGGAGCGGCCCGCTCCTGCTACCTGCGATGTTTCACGTCGATGTGAATGTGGTCTGGGGCGTCCGGGAAGAGCGCATAGACGTCGGCACCGCGCGCACGGGCTTCACGGAGGGCGCGCTTTACGCGCTCATCTCCCAGCGCCTCTTCCGGCGCGTAGCTCTCGTTCCGATAGCGAATCACCTGCGGGATTGGCATTCCCGCGCTATCGAGAAGCACCTTCCCATTTCGACGAGCCGGCGCAATCAGCCCCTCCTCCACGGCAAACTCCTGAGGCGGAAAAAACGGCCACGCGCTCTCCGGCGCGCCCACGGCCACTCCCAGGGCAGCGCTCAGAATCGGGCCGACCGGGTTGGACAAGTCGGAAAGCCTGGCGGGGGCCGACTTGCGCCGGGCCGGCTGCGCCCCGCGCAGGATCGCCGGGGCCGGGACGCCCTCCGGCAGAAGCTCGGCCGCGATCTCGCGAAGCATTGCGCTCCGCGGGGCGAGGCCGACGGCCACTTCGCGCTCGGGAGCACGCGGCACGCCCAAGCGATAACGCCCGGGCGGAAGATCGCGAAGCAGTGCGACCGTGGCGGAAACGCACGCCTCGGGGTCCGAGCTGAGAATGGCGTACCCTGCGTAGCGCCCGATATCGGCGGCCATCCCCAGAGAGTGCGGGTTGCGAGCGCCGGAGGGCGGCATGCCCGCAAGGTGATACGGCGGCCGAAGCAGCGATAT
>JBBRJW010000186.1:0-6043 GCA_038218705.1 Chthonomonadales bacterium
ATAACCACCGCGCCCGCGCCACCCGGCTGTGGCAATTACAGTACTGGCACTTCCCATGTCGAGCTGCGCCAGGCGAATACAATTGCCGCTCGCCTGGATCGATCGCGCCCTCAGCCGACGATCGTGCTGCACAATCCGGTCTACCTAGTCCTAGTGTACCTCACATTGCTTACCGAACACAGTCTATTACGAGTTTCGGATGCCGGGAAGCTCCCGCGCCTCCGCAATTCAGCGAGAATCGAAGCTGCTCTGCCGCGGACACGACACGCGGGAGCCGTCTGAGCGTGGAAACAATAGCCCGGCCGTATCGGCAACCCAATTTGCGGAAGGAACCGGCGGCCGAAATGCGAAATAGACTCTCAGTTACGTTGCGAGACAGAGCCTCAAGGGCCTGAAGGAGTGAAGAGGCATGGACAAGCTGCGCTGGGGAATTCTAGGAACGGGCAACATTGCCCATACATTCGCGAAAGCCGTCGTGGCGTCGGCATCGGGCGAGCTTGCCGCAGTGGGCAGTCGTACCGCCGAAGCCGCTAACGCCTTCGGAGCAGAATATGGTGTAACGCGAAATCACGACAGCTACCGATCGCTGGTGGAAGATCCGGAGATCGATGCGGTCTACATCTCCCTTCCGAACCACCTGCACGCTGAGTGGACCATTCGCACCGCAGAAGCCGGCAAAGCCATACTCTGCGAAAAGCCTTTCACGGTGAATCACGCGGAAGCGCTTCCCGTACTCGACGTCGTGCGACAGAGCGGCGTCTTCTTCATGGAAGCATTTATGTACCGGTGCCACCCGCAGACCGCACGGCTCAAGAGTCTTGTCGAACAGGGCGCAATCGGCGAGGTGCGCCTGATCCAGTCCAACTTCTGTTACAACATGGGCCCGCGGTACGAGAACATTCGCCTCTCTAACCCGGCATGCGGTGGCGGCATTATGGATGTAGGCTGCTATGCCACTTCGATGGCGCGGCTCATCGCCGGCTGCGAGCCCGATGTGGTCACAGGCGCGGCGCACATCGGTCCGATTAGCCGCGTCGATGAGCAGGCCACCGCGTGCCTCCAATTCCCTAACGGCGTGGTGGCTAACCTCGCGTGCGCCACCCAGGTGAACGCCGATAGTGAGCTGCGCATCTGGGGCTCTGAGGGCTCAATTCGTGTGCCGAACCCCTGGTTTCCCGGCGAGGCTGGCAACAAGATCATCGTGGATAATAAGGCCGGTCGTCAGGAGATCACGGTCGACGGCCCCGCGGGGCTCTATTCGATTGAGGCGGATGTCGTGGCGCGCTATCATCGACACCCGGAGCCGCCGGATCCGTGCATGACCTGGGACGACACGCTTGGGAACATGTCCACGCTCGATGGGTGGAGGAAGTCCGTCGGCCTGATCTTCGACATTGAAAAGGGCTGACATCCGACCTGTAACGCTGGGTCAGCAATGGGCCTGCGGCTTGTGGAATCGAGGCGCGCCGGCGAGCTGATCGCCGGCGCCCCTGTTCCTGCCGTTTCGAAACCTACTTGCCCATGGCTCGCAGGCTCTTCAGGCATCGGTCCACTGAATCGAGTGGCGGATACTTGTTGCTCTCGTACTCGACCACATACCACTCGGTTCCGCCGGTGGTCTCACAGAGTTGGAAGATCTCGGGCCAGTTCACGTCTCCCTCGCCGATCAGTGCGGCTTCGTCGTCGGCCTTGTACTCCTTTATGTGCACGGTCAGCGCCCGGCCGGGATAGGCCTTCAGGAACGGCGCGGCGTGGCCACCGCCATGCAGCGCATTGCCGACGTCGAACTGCATGATCACGTCGTGCTCGGTGTTTCCGAAGAAGATGTCCCACGGCAGCTCGCCCTGCATTGGCTGAAACTCTGTGTGGTGGTTGTGATAGCCGGTCTTCATCCCCTCGGGGCGGAGCTTCGCTGCGATTCCATTCATCACCCGCGCGGTCTCGAGCCACGCGGCCTTCGACTCCGTTCGCTCGCGCGCGAGCCCCGGCACAATCAGAAACGAGTTTCCAAGAATCCTCTGGAACTCGACTGTCTTCGCCAACTGGTCGCCGAGCCGTGTATCGAGGCCGAGATGGCCCCCGCAGCAGATGAGGCCGTTCCCATCGAGCCACTGACGGATCTGCTCGGCGGAGTGCCCGTAGTAGCCCGCGAACTCCACCCCCTGATAGCCCATTTTGGCGACCTTCTCGAGGACACCCGGTAGGTCTCGCTCAGCGTCTTCCTTCACCGAATAGAGCTGCAGCGCAATCGGTAGCTTTCCCATCTCTCCCCTTTCGCCGCGACGCCCGGTCTCGGGGTGCGGTTACAACTTCCCTGAAATGCGCCCGCGCCAGTCAAAGGTGGCTCTCCTGGCCCCAGGCCGTGGTCTGCCAGTTGTCCGCCACATTCTCGGCGTGCGTCCAGTCCGGCAGCGTGAGCGCCATGCGAAACGCCAGCCCGCGCACATACGGCTCGTACTCACCGCGCAGCTCGCGGAGCGCATCGTCCGGCGCAGCCGGTGCGCGCAGGACCACCCCCCACTCAGCCGCATTCTCGCGCACCAATCGCAGTTTCTCCGGGGTGAGCCGCTCTTCCTCCGAGACGATGGGATGTGCGTTCAGGGTAACCGCCAGATCTACTACGCAGTGGCGCGCCATAGCGAATGTATGGTGTGCCTGCCAGAGCAGCGGACCTGCCCATTCAGGCTTGCCCTCGAACCCGGTGCTGACGAGCGCGCAGCAGTCGAGGACGGCTGTCAGCGAGTAGAGCCAGGAGACGCGATCGTGCTGGGAACGGTAAAACGCGAGGACCGGATAGGAGATGTGACTCTCCATCACGTCGGATGTCCACGTCTCGAAAACCTTCAGCAGATCGGTCAGGGCAGCCATCTGACCGCCGGCCGCATGCCGCCGCAGGAGCTCGCCGGCGCTGGGCGGCGACCCTGCGCGCGCATCGAGCAAAGAGATACCGACCTCTCGACGCGAGAACGCCTGGTACATCACCGGCAGGTAGCCGATAACGACGGCAAGAAAGCCGAAGCCGACTCCCGACTCGGTGACTGCGATGATACGCGGCAAGCCCGGGCCAGGGGTGACATCCCCATATCCGAGCGTGAAGAACGTGGCCCCGCTCATGTAGAGGTCCGTTGAGAAGCCCGCTGCCGCATGGTCGGAGAGGATGCGAGAGCCGATTCCCCACTGGATCACAGCAAAGCTCAGGATGAGCCCCATTGCCCAGAGAGCAATGAGCACCAGGAGCGAGAGAGGCCCGAAGAGGCTGAGGTACTGCTCTAACCGGGCTGCCCGGTCGGCGCTGCGCGCACGCGCGCCATAAACCTTCCAGACGAGCACATAGTATAGCCTGGTGAGCCGCAGCTTCCGGGTGACTCCACGCGGCAACACAATCGTCTCGAAGGTCTCCCAGAGGACCATTACCAGAAACGCCGCCCCAAGCAGTACCGCTAACATGTGCAGCACAGAGCACCCCCTACTTCGGGTTTGGAGCGGCGGCGGGCGATCCGCCAATCAGGTCTGTAACTATCTCGCTGTTGACCGCCGCGATGAGGTGGGCCAGCTCCGGTGTTGCCGTGGGCGAGAGAGTGAACGCGGTAGCTTTACCCTCCTGCTCGAACTCCCAGGCCCAGACCGCGGCGATCGGGGCCGTCCCGACCGGCATGCGGCCGAGGAAGTCCTGCGTCCAGAGGGCCTTCGCCTCGCCGCCCGTCAGATCCTGGCCGAACTCTCCCACGAAGAGCGGGCGGCCGGAGAGCTCGGCAGCATTTCGGCACCAGGGGAAGTTGGAAGCATGGTCCGGGTCCGGGTCGAGCCAGCCTTCGGAACGCCTGGTTACCGGGTAGAGGTGCACACTGATCAAATCGAGCGGCTTCGGGTTGAACTTCTCGAGTACCTCGCGATACTGGGCAAACGTGTCGTCCCGCCAATCCATCGGGTAGTCGAGCGGACGGGGGGTCGACTTATTTTCGAGCATAGCGGCCCTCAGGTGCCAGGAGCAGGCCCGCATATCGCTGCAGCCAGACGTAACCGGATGGTTCCTGTCGACCTTCTTCAGCAGCACCGCCATCTGGATCAGAAACGCCGAAATCTGATCGGAAGTCGGCGTCTCACGCTCTGGCCTCGCCTTCCATTGCCACGAGAGATCGGCGGCGAGATTGTACTCGTTGCCAATCTCCCAGAAGAGCACGCGCGGGTCGGTGCGAAACCGCGCGGCCATGGCTGTCACGTATTCCACGGCGAGCGCATTTGATCGAGTGCCCGGCGTCATGAGCCCGACAACGCCCTCATCCGGCCCGCCCCCATTTCGGATGAACTCCGGGATCATCGACATATTGAAGAGCAGCGAGGGCACAAGGGCAATTCCGTGCGCATCCGCGGCGGCGAGCGTGCGATCCCAGGCGCTCATCCAGCGAGCCCTGTCGCTCTGAAACACGCCGAAGTTAGCCGGTCCCCACGTCGAACCAAAACAGCGCGCAAACCGAATGCCCGCGATCTGCGCGCTGGCCAGCATCCTCTCACCCGCCGCGTCGTCGCGGCTAAGGTACCGCTCGAAGAGGTCAGGGATGTTTGCGCCGACGTTTCGAAACTCGAAGCGCCCGCGCCAGAGAGTGGTGCGCTGGATCTTCAGGAAATCGTGCGAGCGTATGTCCGCGGGCCGGGGCGGCTTCGACGCCTTTGGCGCGGCGCTCACTGCCAGTGCCATCGTCAGAAGCTGCCCGAGAGCCATCGTCACAAGCGCTGCTCTTCTCATAACACCCTCCCCCATCCCCAATGACCTGCCAGCCCGTAACCAGTCGTCCATCGCCTTCCGGGAGATTTACCCGACCAGCAGGTAAAATGGATCCCAGGTGAGCGCCTCCAGGGCGCTCTCATTCGCGACGATACGGGGAGAACCATGAAATACATTCTGTTGGTGCCGGACGGTGCTGCGGACGAGCCGGGCGACGACCTCGATGGCAAGACGCCGATGGAGGTTGCTCGGACGCCGAACCTCGACATTCTCGCCGAAAGCGGGCTCGTGGGCAGTGTCCAGGTCACTCCTCTCAACATGTATCCCGGCAGCGACGCCGCAAACATGGCCCTGCTCGGGTACGATCCCGCCGCGTTCTACACCGGGCGAGGGCCCGTCGAGGCGGTGGCGATGGGGATCCCGATGGACCCCAGGGACGTGGCCTTTCGGTGCTCGCTTATCAGCACCGATTCGGAGACGCTGGTTGATTACAGCGCCGGCCACATCACGACGGAAGAAGCCCGGCCGATCATAGAGTTAGCCAACCAGAAGCTCGGTACCTCCACAATGCGACTCTTTCCCGGAGTATCGTATCGTCATATCCTGCGCTGGACCGATGGGCCCGTAGAGGTGGAGACCGCGCCACCGCACGAGAACATGGGCAAGCCGCTCCGCCCACTCTACCCGCGGGGTGATGGAGATTCGAAGCTTCGGAAGCTCATCGACGACTCCATGAACCTGCTGGACGACATCCCGTTCAACCGGCAGCGGAGGGCGGAAGGGAAACCGGCGGCCAATACGCTCTGGCCCTGGAGTCCGGGGCGCGCGCCGATCATGCCACCTTTCTTCAGCCTCCGCGGCATCTCCGGCGCGGTGATCTCCGCGGTGGATGTGGTGAGGGGCCTCGGAGTCCTGACCGGCCTCGAGGTCGTCACCGTTCCGGGCGCGACGGGCTACTACGATACCAACTATCGAGGAAAGGCCGACTACGCGCTCGAGGCGCTGGAGCGGCACGACTTCGTATGGGTGCACGTGGAAGCGCCAGATGAGGCTGGCCACGCGGGCTCGATCGACGAGAAAATTCGCGCCATGGAGAACATCGATCGCCACATCGTAGGCCCCCTCGTAGAAGGAATGCGAAAGCGAGACGACTTCCGGCTGCTCTGCGCGCCAGACCACATGACCCCGGTCTCCACGCGAGGCCACGGCGTCGGCCCGGTGCCCTATCTCCTCTTCGACTCACGCAAGCCGATTCGGGGCAGTGGCCACCTGCCGTTCGATGAGCGCGGAATGCGTGAGAGCAAGAGCCGCGTGGATGAG
>JBBRJW010000187.1:0-6035 GCA_038218705.1 Chthonomonadales bacterium
CCAGCACGGAATGGAGAGGTAGCCCTGATGAAAGATCTGCTGGGTGAGCGTTAGGTTCGCAAGGTAGTAGAGCGGCCCCTGATGCAGCAAGTCGACATTTCCAAGCGAGGAGTCGGCTTTGTGCAGCACGCGCGTGATGAGCGCCCATGCGACCACATACAGGATAAGCGAAAACCAGCAGGGCGGAAACACGCGGCGGTAGCGAGCCTTCAAGAACCCCTGCCAGTCGTTATCTCGCTTTAAGAATGATGCGGCGGAGCCTGCGATGCAGTAACCGCTGATGACAAAGAAGACCTGCACACCCAGATTGCCAAATGCAGTCAGTCGGAACCACAGGCTGCTCCCGACACTGCCTGGGGCCATCTTGCCGATCACGATCGAGGTGTGGAACAGCACGACGAAGAGTGCGGCAGCGCCGCGCCATCCGTCGAGCGAAAGGTATCTTGCGGAGCGGGCAGCGGGTTCGGGTCGGGCAGTCAAAGGCTCTCCCTCCTGAGCAGGCGGTCGATCGACCGCCAACCAATCTGGTTGCGAGAGTATACCTGCCGGACAGCCGAGCGCACTGCCAGCCGAGCTCCGGTATTTTGCGATGCGTTAGAAGGAGACATCCGTGACGGGTAAGAGAACAGGTTGGCTGTTGTTGATGCTCTGGGCCGTGTTCGCGCCGCTCTCTGGCCGGACACAGATGGTGACTGGCAGCGATATGCCGGGTTACGCTGAGACGTTCGGTCTGCCAGCAAAGGGACAGGGGCCGGGTCGATACTCCGTCACCTACTACCAGACCAGCGTGCCAGGCAACGTACTCTGGCCGGGTGAGCAGGGCGAATTCCGTTTCCAGCTTCGCAACCCGGGCCGCGATGCCATCAAGGCGCGCGGGCGGGTCGAGGTTGTCCCGTATGCGACGAAAGGGCAGCCCGGCGACATCTGGGTGCCGCGCGTCTTTCGCTCAGGCGCACCGACCTCCCTCCCGATCGATGTCGCGATTCCGGCCGGTAAATGGACCAACATCACCGTAAAGCCCTCCATTCCAGCCCGATTTGGGGCGTACGCCCTCATCATCGACCTGGGGCCCCTCGGCCGCGAATTTGGCGCGAGCCTGGTGCGGACGTTCAAAGCGACACCCTCCACCGCGCTCTATCCCAAGCTGGGATGCGACGTAAGCCGTCCGGATGTGCTCCAGCGGCTCGGCTGCCGATCCATTCGCATCGGCGTCCACTGGGTGAGTCCCGAGAACCCCGACTTTCCCCGCTGGCTGAGCGAGTTCACCACGCAGATGAAGTCGTATCAGGACGCGGGGGTCCGGCTGATCGTGGAGATTGGCGGCGGTCCCGCCCAGGTCTTCGACCGGATGCGATCTCACCTGGATGAGAAGGGCTTTGGACCGATGGGCTATCCGGGCGATGGCGCATGGTCGCCCGTGGCAGACGCGGATTTCACCCGGTTCTGCCGGCTCATCTGTGGCCGTTTCGGCTATCCGAAAGGCCCGGTCAACGCTATCAAGATCTGGAACGAGCCGTGGGAGGGCAGCTCAATCTCAGGCTGGGCTGCAGACGCTCTGCGCTTCCGCGAGATCACCGTGGCGATGGGCGAGGGCGTGGAAGCCGCGCGCAAGGAGGACGGCGTTACGGTCCTGATGGGCGGGTGCGACTCCTCGTCCAACACGCTCGACAAGTTCTTCTCAGACGGCAAAGACGACTTTCTGAAATACCTCGATTTCTGCTCAATTCACTACCAGGGCATGTTTCCGCCATCGACCATCAAGTCGTGGCGGGACCGAAGTCGCCCTATGGCCGCGTGAAGATCTGGGATACCGAGAGCTGGGTGGCCAACACCGACGATCGGGTGGCGGCTGTCATGGCGGCGAATATGTCGACAGGGCACGACCGTGCCGTCGGCGTCTATGGCGGCAATATCACCTCCGATAATGGCTACCGCGAGTCGCACAGAATGCTCGACGATAACGGCAAGGAGCAGCCGATCGACGTGACCCAGACCTGGTCCGTGGCCGCCTCCGTCGGGGCCGCGCAGCACTTTCTCGGCGAGCGCGACTTCAAGGAGATGCTCTTCAAGAACGGTCTCCCATGGGTGATGCTCTTCGATGGACTGCCCACGAGCGCGAGCGGCCCGAAGGACCCCGAGGATGGAACCATCGTCGTAGTAGGCGATCTGGGCGAGGAGTTTGGAGGAGACTGTCTCCTCTTCCGTACCGCGCGGGGCCTCTACGAAGCGACGCATCGCGCCGAGAAGGGTAAGCTCGCGGCCGCGCTTGCAGCGCTCCCTGCCAGGGGCGCGGACGCCGACCGGTCCCGGCTGGAGGGCGAGATCAAGGCGTTCTCCATCCTTCGGGGCGCGACCCTCGCCCTGGCGGATGCTGGCGGCCGGTACGCTCTCTACGATTTCTATGGCAACCGGGAGCCTGCACGCGGCGGCAAGATCGTGGTGCCGCTAGATGGGCGTGGATTCTTCCTTCGAGGCGATGGCCGACCGGGCTCCTTCGCCAAACTTGCGGAGGCGGTCCGCCACGGCCAGATTGAAGGCATCGAGCCAATCGCCTTCCAGGCGCTCGACATGACCGAGCCCATCGAGAGTCACCCGACCCTCCGGCTGCGGCTCACCAACGTGCTGAACCGGCCTGTTACCGGCGCGCTCAGCGTGAAGCTCGGCGGCTTGAAGCTCGGGGCAGTGCCGGCTCGCCTGACACTCAACGGAAATGAGACCCGTCAGCTCGATATCCCGATCGTTGGCGGCAGCACGGCCGACTCGAACAACTACCCGCTGGCCGCGCGCTTCGATGTCTCTTCCAGCCTCTTTGCGCTCCATGAGGAGACGCTCCACGTCAACCTGATCGCGCACCGCACGATCACGGTAAATGGCTCACTCGACGATTGGAAAGGCGTAGCGCCACAGCAGATCGTTGTGAACGAGCAGGCAGGCCCATCGCTTACGGAGGCTGCCTGGCTGCCGTGGAAGAAGTTCGACACCTCGGTGAAGCAGGGCGTCGCGACCGCATGGCTCGCCTTCGACGACGACTTCTTCTATTTCGCCGCAAAGGCTGCCGACACCACACCCGATCCCGGAATGCTCCGCTACGAGACGCGCGACGAGGATGCCGACTTCTACCCGCCAGTCGCTACGACCTCATCGAAGGATCGGGGAGAAGAGAAGCTGGTCTGGCCCGAGGGCATTCGCCGGTTCACCTATCGGCGCGACCCGGAGCTGCCGGCCGGGAGCATGCCCAATCACGACAACTTCCAGATCGCCTTCAACGTGCTCCCTGCCGACCAGAAGTGGATGTATCCCTATCCGCCAGGCACCATGCCGGGCTACACGGGCTATGTCACCACGGATTACGAGTACGCGCTGAACCCGGTGGCTGATTCCCACGGCGGCGGAACAGAGATCTGGCGGCTGCAGTACCCCGGTATGCCGCACAAGCACTTCTACCCGCGCGAACCGAAATCCGGACTGGAAGGAGCGGTGAAGGGGGGTAAACTGGTGATAACCCGCGATGCCACCACCCGAATCGTGGAGTGCGCCATTCCCTGGAGCGAAATCCCGGCGGTGCAGGCCGCGATGAAGGCGGCTCAGCCGATCAAGTTCTCATACCGGGTGAACGATAATGGATGGGGCGGATGTATGGAGCTGGCGAAGAATCGCTCGATCTCCAAGCGCGGCCAGGCCTTCACGGTAGACTGGGCCGAGCACTGGGATAACGAGCTGGAGTTCCGATTCCAGAAATAGCCGCGGCTGCCAGCTCTGAGAGGTTTGGACACTCTTGCTGACGCTCTTCGGCGTAATTCTGGGTGCGCTTCTTCCTCTCTGCGCACTCATTGCAATCGGTTATGGCCTCCGCCGTGCGTCCATTTTGACGGCGGAGGTCGTTCCGACCCTAAACAATCTCGTTCTCAACCTGCTGCTGCCAGCATCAATTATTCGCGGACTCGGCCGTGCGCCTGCCGCGTCAGTTCGGCTCTTCGGGCTGCCGGTGCTTCTGCTCATCGCCGAGCTCGCCATGATGGCGCTCTGCATGGCGGTCGCGCGCCACCGCGGTGTGGAGCCCCGCCGTATGGCAGTGATCATGCTGGTGGCGGCATTCGGCAACACGGCGTTCCTCGGCTACCCGGTGACTTTGGCGCTGCTCCCGGCGCAGTTTCCCGCCACCGTGCTGCTCGACGAATTCGCCATGACGCTCGCGCTCTACCCTCTCGCGCCGCTGCTCGGCGGGCTCTACGGAGTCGGCGGCAATGCGAAAGCTGCTGTGCGCGCATTCTTGCGCGGGCCGCTCTTCCTGGCCGTTGCTGCCGGCCTCCTGCTGCGCTATGCGCCGCTCCCCTCCGTCGCGACCTCGTTCCCATTTGGTCATACGCTCATTCAGGGCGCAGCTCGCACCCTGGAGCTCCTGGCGCAGGCGACCACTCCGGTCGTTCTACTGGCCTTTGGCGCGATGCTCGATCCGAGCGCACTGGAGCGCCGCCCGGGTCTGGTCCACGTGGTTTGTGCCGCCAAGCTGCTCGGTTTGCCGCTTCTGATGCTCGCCCTCTGCCGGGGCGCTTCCATGCATGGTGGACTGCTGGCAGTCGGCGTGCTGCAGGCCGCCATGCCCTCCAGCGTGATGACCGCAGTGCTCTCGGAGCGCTACGGCCTCGACGCTCCTTTCGCGCTCCGCGTAGTGTTCACATCGACGCTGCTCGCGCTTCTCACCCTGCCGCTCATGCTTCTCCTCGCCCGGTAACCTGCTGACGGGCGAGGCGGACGCAGGGGGCGCGCTGCAAAGGGCGAAGCCACCCGGGCGGTGCGATAGCAGCAATAGCACGGTTGGGAGCGGGAGCTCGTAGTCGCCGCCTCTTGCCAGGGATCCTCTCCCTACTTCAGCACGTTCACAGAGTAGCCAGGCAGCGTTGTTCCGCTAAAGTCGTGCGGGAGTAGCTCCTGCACGTCGCCGGGCCTATCGGCATAGCTGCCCTCCTTCAGAATGGTGGTGGCCAACGGGTCGCTGGCGAAGAGCGAGGTCCGCCGGGTGGTTCCTGGCAGATCCAGGCGCACAGGTTTCGCGGTTGTGTTGACGGCAAAGAACTGCGTCCTGCCATCACGCTTTGCGCTCAGCAGGTGCACTCCCGGTGGCGGAGTTATGGCAGTTGGGACCATCGTAGCGCCTATGGCGAATTCATCGAACATGCGCATGGCTTGCGCCGGCGGCGTGAGGATGATGCGGCCGGAGTCGGTAAGATACACGGACTGTCCGCCCCATGGACCGAATCCAGTCTTGCGCCCCCGGCTGATGTAGGTGTGGTCGATAAAGGGATGCCATGTCGCGCCAACCACCTTCGGGTGCGATAGAATCGCCATCGCTTCCCGCACGGTGGCGATGGCGCATGCCATGCTCGTATTGTAGGGGTTCTTGTTGTATAGCGCATCTGACTGCGCTCCCCACTCGCTGAGGTAGAAGCTCCAGCCCTTGAAGCCCTGGCGGTCGACCATGGCCGCAACGTAATCCAGCGAGCGAGTGAGGTTGCGCACTGCCCAGTTCTGCAGCTGATCCTTCGCGATCTCCTCCTGCCGGGCGAACAAGTAGGGGTAGACATGAGGGGCGAAGCAGTCGATGCTCCCGGTGAGCCCTGCATCCCGCAGGCCGGATAGAACGTCGCGGTTCCACACGATGCCGTGCTCATGTTCCGCGTTGCGGCTGAATGCCGGCAGCTCGGCCAGGCAGACGATTACCTTCGCATGCGGCAGCTTTGCCCTCAACATCCTGACGTGGGCGGCGACACATCGGGCGTACTCGCGGCCGGGCATATCCCAGCGCTCGTTATCCATCTCCCAGTAGGCTACCGTGTCCGTGTAGCCGTGCTGAATCACATAGTCTACGAGCGTCGCGTTGTTCGCCACGATACGCTCCAGCATCGCCTCGCTGAAAACGCCGATTTCGAGCGGGTTCCTCTTCCGCATCTGCTCTTCTGGAAGCGACTTGACGTATCGAAACTCCTTGCCATCGAACAGGGAGTGGATGTTAAAGAGCAGATCCAGCTTGATTCGCT
>JBBRJW010000188.1:0-5995 GCA_038218705.1 Chthonomonadales bacterium
CTCTTCCCGACGCCAGATCGCGCCGCTACGATGCCGGAGCTGGTCCTGCGGCTCCTCGTTGGAGCAGCGGCCGGCGGCAAGAAGGTTCGGCTGGTGGGGAGGGGCGACGATGCCGACTCGGGCTCGGTGTCCGTCGGCTCCGCGCTCACGTTCGCCGCCCTCCTGCGATATGGGGTCCCGGTAGCTGTTATTGTCGCCGAGGTCTCCTGTCTCTCCGCATGCCTCTATCCGAAGCGGCAGCAGGGATGTCAAATCGCGTTTAATACCGCGGTCGCCGGGTTGGATACCGCCCTGACCGGTCGACTGTTCCTCTGGATCAATGGCGGTCTCGCACTCTCCGTGACGTCGCCCCGCACCGTCGGCGCAGTCTTCTGCTCGATCTCGCTTAGTTTTCTCATTAACACAGGAGCAGTAGCCTGCATCATCTCGGTGATCACTCGTTCCGGGTTCGTCCGGCTCTGGCGCGAGAACTTTCTCTGGAGCGGAGCCGGCTATTTCGCCGGGGCATGCCTTAGCACGCTTGCGCTCTTCATTTTCAAGAGCCATTCCGTGGGCCTGTTGGTTCTGGTTGCTCCGGTGGCCTACCTTGTGTATCAGTCCTACACGGTCTACACCTCTCGTGCCGAGGAGAAGCAGAGCCACATCGAGGAGCTGCAGCAGAAGCAAGCCCATTTGACAGATCTCTACCTGGCAACCATCAAGAGCCTTGCGCTTGCCATCGATGCGAAGGATCAGTACACACATCAGCACATTATTCGCGTTCAGCGATATGCCGTAGCGACCGCACTGCAGCTCGGCCTGGCGGGTGACGAGCTCGAAGCCGTCAATACCGGCGCACTGCTGCACGATATTGGCAAGCTCGGTGTTCCGGAATACGTGCTGCTCAAACCCGGCCGTCTTACCGACGATGAGATGGCGAAGATCAGGAAGCATCCCGAGATCGGGGCAGCCATTCTGGACCCGGTGGAATTTCCGTGGCCCGTGCTGCCAGTCGTAAAGCACCACCACGAAAAGTGGGATGGCACCGGGTACCCCGATGGCCTTGCGGGGGAGAACATTCCCCTCACCGCGCGCATTATTGCAGTTGCCGATGTCTATGATGCGCTCACGTCCACCCGCTCCTATCGCTCCGCGTGGTCGCATGAGCGGGCGGCGGCCGTCGTGAAGAAGGACGCGGGCACGCATTTCGATCCCAGAGTTGCCGAGGCGTTCCTTTTAGTAATTGGTGGAGTTCTGGAAGAGCTTGCGGCCGAGGGGCAGAGCCCGGGCCCATTGGCGGAAGCTGCGGATCGTGTGCCCGCAACCAAGGCGGATCAGGCCGCCCGCGACATCCAGCGAGCGTCTTCCGACCTGTGGGCGCTCTACGAGGTCGCACAGACGCTCTCCTCCAGCCTCGGGCTCCAGGACTCGCTCGATATTCTCGCCCACAAGCTGGAGGCTCTCCTGCCGGGAACTGGCTGCGTCTTTCTGCTAAAGGAGGAGAATGGCGAGGCGCTCGTGGCGCGGGCAGCAGTCGGCCTTAATCGCCCCTATCTCACCGGCTCTCAAACACTGAATAGCGAGAGCCGCTCGCGAGTGGTGGCCCAAACAAAGGAATCGTATCTGGGGCCCTACGACATCGATGACCTGCTTGTAAGCAGCTGCAGCTCCGAGCCATGGCGGCTGCCGCAGACCGCTCTCATCGTACCGATCGTTCACGAGGGAGGCGTTCTGGGCACCATCAATATCTATCACGCCGACGCCGATGCGTTTGGCATTCACGATAGGCATCTGCTCGAAACGATCGCGGAGCGCGCAGCGATGGCGCTGTACAACGGGATGCTCTTCGATCGCACGCGGAGCAGCGCGCTTACCGACCCGCTTACCGGCCTGAGCAACGTTCGCAGAGTGAGCGAGTTCCTGGATGCCCATTGCGTGGCGGCTCAGGCCTGCGCCCGCGCAGGGGCGCCGGATCGACACGAGGACTGCTTCGCGCTCCTATGCCTCGATCTCGACAGCTTCAGACCGATCAACGACAACTTCGGTCACCAGAAGGGTGACCAGGTGCTCCGGGAGCTCGCGGTCATCTTGCGCGATTCTATTCGCTCCAACGATATCGCCGCCCGGTATGGCGGTGACGAATTCCTCTTCATTATCGACGGCGCGCGAGAACCAGAGGCCGCTGAAATGGCCAGGCGGCTGCAGCAAGCCGTGCAGGACTACGATCCCGGACTGGCCCACCCCCGATTGGGAAGTCTACGCCTCGGAGCCTCAGTTGGGTACGCCTGCTTCCCCGCAGACGGCCTGGACTCTGCTGCCCTGCTGTCGGTCGCAGATGCATCCATGTACCGTCAGAAGAGCGAGCGCAAGTTAGGCCGGCTTGCAGAGAGCACGGGCCACGGAGGAACGAGCACCTTGCCGCGGGCCGCATAGGTTTCGATCCCGTCCTCCCTATTCCTGGCACTCTGAACAGGCGAAGCGCGGTGGTTTCTACGGCACAAGTTCTATGGCACACGAGATCGGTCCGGTAGTGGAGATTTCGGACGACAGATCGCATTGGTGTCGCCATGGAGGCTAACCAGAATATGGAACTGGACATCACGGTTGATGATCGGCGAGACGCGCTCCGCCAGCGAAGCACTGTCGATACCCTCTGGGTGGAGAGTCACGGACAGGGCATGCACCTCTGCTCCGTTCTCGATATCAGCAGGAAAGGTATGCGAATTCGTATGCCGATCTGCTTGCCCTGTGGCGCGGAGATGTTGATTCACCCCCCCATCGACGCAGCTCTCCGGCCCGCAAGAGCCCGCATCGTCCGGCAGCACGTGGTTGAAATAGACGGAGAGACGTGGATCGAGTGTGGCATCCAGTTCACCGAAGAAGCGGAGCTGCGCCGCCACACCTGGTTCCTTACCCTCCGTGCCGGATAGTCTTCCCCGCGATCGTGCAGCGGCCGCTCCTGATACTGGCGGCCGCTGCCCACACTCCAGCAACTCGACCTTCTCGGCCCCAGGATCGCCCCGCAAGGAGTACACGGCGAGCAATTCTCTGGCTTCGAACTCACTCTCGGTCCGAAAGGAGGCTAACAATGCCCTTTAGTCAATCAAAGAATGCGCCCGCCGGTCGGCGGTATAACTCCAGAACGCGTGTGGCCCACGCTGCGCTGCTCATGATCGGCATCGCAATCAGTGCGTCGGCCTCCTTCACGGCCGCCAGCGCCCAGGAGCTCGCTCGCAAGTCAGATTCAATTGTCACCCAGCTCGCGGCAAGCCCGGGCACGAAGATCGCGCACGTTATCGTGCGGACCTCCGGGCCAATCGGGTCGGTGGAGACAGCCCAGCTCCACAGGCTTGGCGCAGCGATCACGCGCGACCTGCCGCTCATCGGCGCGATCTCGATCACGGTGCCGGCCCAGCAGCTTACGAAGCTCGCGCGGCTTCTGTTTGTTGTCCGTATTTCATCGGACGTTACAACGCGCAAGACCGACGAATACGCCATTGCGGGCAGCGTCTCATCCACTGCTATCGCCGGTACCGGCAGCTTCGGTAAGGGCGTCGGAGTGGCGGTAGTCGACAGCGGGGTGGACCGATCGAATGAGATACCTTTCATGGTCGGGAAAGGAATACTCGGGGGCTGCAACTTCGTGCCAGACGCGACCGGCCGGATTAACCCGAGCGACTTCTCGGATTACTGCGGCCACGGCACCCACGTTGCAGGAATCATCGCGGGGAGCGGGGCCAAGGCTACAGGCCGGACCATCCGCACGTTCATCGGAATAGCGCCCGGGGTCACCATCATCCCGGTCCGCGTTCTCAATGCTCACGGCCAGGGAACGGTGAGCCAGGTTATTGCCGGCATTCAATGGGTCGTTCAAAACCGAGTGGCGCTGAACGTACGGATCCTGAACCTCTCGCTGGGCCACCCCGTTGCAGAAAGCAGCGCTACGGACCCGCTCTGCCTGGCGGTAGAGGCCGCGTGGAAGTCTGGCATCTTTGTGGTATGCGCTGCCGGCAACAGCGGGCGCGCTCAGGCTGAAGTCGATCCCGCTCTCTCGAATGAAGGCTACGGAACCGCGTACGGCTCTATCCAATCGCCGGGTAACGATCCCTATGTGATTACCGTTGGAGCCATGAAGAACACGGACATGGTGTTCGCGGCCGACGGCTCCTACACCTACAACCGCGCAAACGACCGCATCGCCACCTACTCCAGCCGTGGCCCCACGCGCCTCGACCTCCTTATGAAGCCCGATATCGTTGCTCCAGGCAACAAGATTATCGCGGTCCAGGCGGACAATGCTTATCTTGTGGACACTGCGGCTGCGACCAACCAGGTTCCGCTTTCGGAGTATCTGACCGGAATTTCGGCCGGCCGGATTGATACGATCTCGGCTCGCTACTTCCGACTCTCCGGGACATCTATGGCCGCGCCGGCCGCAGCCGCGGCGGCAGCCCTCATGCTGGGCGCATCGCCAGAGCTCACACCGGACACACTCAAGGCCAGGCTCATGATCTCGGCCGACAAGTGGCAGAATGCCGACGGCATAGCGGATCCGCTCACCTACGGAGCCGGCTACCTTAACATCAGCGCAGCACTTAGCTGCAAGGCGACCGTGAGCCAGCCGGCTCTCACGCCATCGCTCAGTATCGATCCGAGCGGCAACGTAACGGTCAACCTGAACCGCTACATCTGGGGCTCCGGGAGCATCTGGGGAACCGGGATAAACGACCTGCGCTACATCTGGGGGTCCGGAAGCCTTCTGGATGCCAGCCGGTACCTGTGGGGCAGCTCGGTGTGGAGTGACCGCTACATCTGGGGATCCGCTGGCGGCGCGGGTGTCGATCTGAGCTCCGTCGTTCTCAAGGGCGACTGACGCAATCCGGGTATGAAGGGGTTATCGATCCCCCGCGGACCTCGGTCCGCGAGGGATCGATTGCTTTCACCGTACCTACCGTGCGGGCGAAACGTACACATCGCCGTTTGCAGCGGTCGCCGGGGCGCTCACGTACCTCCCGTGCTCCGGCACAGCGATTGCTCGGAAGTGCGCGGCCAATTCATTGAGGGCTTCGCGCATCTTCGGCCCCCGCATTGCATGCCCATGCCCGGAAACAGCCATCTCCGGAGCCATGGAGGCCAGAAGCTGCACCGATTTCTCGGCGCTCTCCCAATCCGTTGTAAAGTACATGGGCGGTCCATGGAGCTCCTCGATCTGAGTAGCGACCGCATAGGCCGACTCTTGATTGGTGGTAATGAATGCGTCGCCCACAATGAGCGACCGGTCCGCATCGCGCCAGAGAGAGACATGGCCCGGCGCATGGCCCGGCGTATGGAGCCAGCGCCAGCCAGGCATTCCCGGCACACTGTTATCGGTGGGCAGGCGCTGGAGCCACGCTCCCACGTCGATAGGCCCACGTGGGAAGAGGCCCGACAGTCGGGACATGATTCCATTGCCGACATGCGTGTCCGGCTCGGGGTAAGCTGCCCGGCCATCCAGGTAAGGCAGCTCCTCCTCATGGGCGTAGATCGGAGCTTCCCACTCGTCGGCAAGGCTCTTGAGCGCGCCAACATGGTCAATATGCCCATGCGTCAGGATGATCGCCGCAGGCCGCGACTTCGCGCCAAACCGCTCTGCGGCCGCCGACTTGATCGAGCCCGCCGACCCCGAAATACCGGTATCGACAAGGACCCACTTCCGATCGCCGGCCCCCGCCAGGCCGAAATACACGACATTCACCATCAGCAGCCGCTTGTATGCGATGTCCGCAGCAATCTCATGGGTGCCGTCGCCCCGTGCGTCATCTATCTCCGGCACATCCGCGCGCGCATCTGAATCGACCCGGATCTGATGTTCCAACTTCTTCTCTCCTCGCTCTGCACGTGCTCGAATCTGGCTGGAGGTAGACCTTTACCAGCCGGCTTCCGGGCGGACGCCCCCACACCGTCAGTTTGTTCCCGTTGATAGCAGACTCACCCGAAATGGCCCGGTTCCGGTGTAAAGCACGGGAGCCAGCCCGGG
>JBBRJW010000189.1:0-5991 GCA_038218705.1 Chthonomonadales bacterium
GCCACGGCCGCCCGCCCGGCCGGTGGGGGGGAGTGTGGCGCGAATGGCGCGGATTTGCGGGCCCCACTTCTGTTCAGGGATAGCCTCTCGTCTGTAGGGAGAACATCTGCCTCACACACGTCTCTGCTTGAGCTGCCAGGCTCCATCTCGCCCTGGCTCTGCGCCGCGGATCCGTGAGAGGGGCTCGCTCCGCTTTGACCTCAGCTCGCGACTACCACTCGCAGCCCGGCCTCTTCGAGCGCCAATCGGTCGTCGCTCGCGATGCCCGCGTCGGTAATAAACGCGCCGACTCCACCGATGGCGGCGACCGTCGCGAACGCGATCTGTCCAACCTTGCTCGAGTCGGCGACCGTGACGGTCTGCTTGCCCTTGTCGAGCATCCGGCGCTTCAGTTGGGCAGCGTCGAAATCCACCACCGTGAAGCCTGCTACCGCGTGCACCCCGCTCACCGCCACAAATGCTCGGTCGCACTGAATCGGGCCCAGGAAGCTAGCTGCCAGAGCGCCGAGCGTGGCCCGACGGCGCGGCTGAAGAACGCCACCGATCAGCACCGTCTCGATGCCATCGTTCTCGGCGAGCGCCTGCGCAGAGGCGATCGAGTTGGTTACCACTGTGAGACGGCGATACTCCTTCAGCACCAGCGCGATCTCGTGGCACGTTGTGCCGGCGTCGAGCAGAAGGGTTTCGCCCTCCTGCACCATGGCGGCGGCAGCGCGGGCGATGGCGCGCTTTTCAGCCTGCCGAAGCACCGCTCGCTCCGCGTAGGGGGGCTCGTAGAGCGTGTTGCCGAGGGCGATCGCCCCGCCGTGAGTGCGGCGAAGCAGACCGCGCTCCTCCAGGCGAGTAAGGTCGGCGCGTATCGTGGGCGGCGAGACGTGGAAAGCAGAAGTCAGCTCCTCAACCGTCACTTTGCCCTGACGGCGCAGCTGCTCGAGAATAGACTGTTGACGCTCCTCGGCGAAGAGGCCGCTTACTCGCTCGCGCACGGTTTCGGTATTTGCGTTTGTCATCGATTTGCCATTCGTCTGCTTACGCTTGTTAACGTTCTCTCCCCATGATAACGCGGCGCTCCCGAAATGTCAACCGCGGCTGCCGGCAGGTGTGGCTTTCTTTCACTTGCTTTTGCTATTGATTTTTTTCGGTTACATGCTGTATGATGGATAAAGCAAGCCAAACAACAGCCGGCTGCCGCGATGCAGGCCGATGCCTTTTCCCCTAAGGAGCCACTCATGCCCAAGTCACTGCCGATTCGGCCCTCCTCGGTCCGCGCCAGCGGACAGCTCGAGTTCCAGCCGATCCCCATCAATCAGTACAGCCGTACGCTGGAGCAGGAGCTGGATCGGTTCGCGGGCGAAGATCTGATCCGCATACATCGCGATATGGCCGTTATCCGCGCCTTTGAGTCGATGCTCAACGAGGTGAAGCTCCGCTCCAACTATGGTGGCATCGCGTACGATCACCGTGGTCCGGCTCACCTCTCGATCGGGCAGGAAGCGTCGGCCGTGGGACAGGCGTACCTTCTCGGTGTGGAGGATCACATCTACGGCAGCCACCGCTCCCATGGCGAGATCCTCGCCAAAGGGCTCTCCGCGATCGCGAAGCTCGACGAGGCCACGCTCCTGAGCCTGATGGAGAGCTACATGGGCGGCGCGGTCCTGAAGGTGATCGAGAAGGCCCCGCTCGACGGCCCGCCCTCCTCGAGCGTGCGAGACCTCGCCATCGACTTCCTGCTCTATGGCGCGCTTGCCGAGATATTCGGGCGCGAAGCCGGCTTCAACAAGGGCATGGGCGGCTCCATGCACGCCTTCTTCACCCCCTTCGGCATCTATCCCAACAACGCCATCGTTGGCGGCTCCGCCGACATTTCTGTGGGTGCTGCCCTCTACAAGAAGGTGAACTCACGGCCGGGCATCGTGGTCTGCAACATCGGCGACGCCTCTGCGAACTGCGGCCCCACCTGGGAGGCGCTCTGTTTTGCGACCATGGATCAGTTCAAGACCCTCTGGGACGACGCGCACCGCGGCGGGCTCCCGCTGGTAATGAACTTCGTGAACAACTTCTACGGCATGGGCGGCCAGCCCGTCGGCGAGACCGGCGGATTCGGCGTGCTTGCCCGCCTGGGCGCGGGTCTTCGTCCCGACCAGCTCCACGCCGAGCGTATTGACGGCTACAACCCGCTCGCCGTGATCGATGCCTACGCCAGAAAGCGCGAGCTCATTGAGCGCGGCGATGGCCCCGTTCTGCTCGACACCATCACCTATCGCTTCAGCGGCCACTCTCCCTCCGATGCCTCCTCCTACCGTGAGAAGGCGGAGATCGAGGAGTGGCAGCAGGTCGACTCCATCGCGAAATACGCCGCCGACCTCCAGGCGGCCGGGGTGGTAACCGCAAGCGAGCTGGCAGCCGCGCAGGCATCGATCGACGCCGCCATTTTGCGCGCCTACAAGCGGGCGATCGACCTCGATCTCTCTCCTCGCGCCGATGTCTACTCTGTGGGCTCGCTGCTGGAGCAGACCATGCTCTCCAATGGCCGGGTCGAGTCGTTCGATCCAGATCGCACGCCGGAGATGCTGATTCCTACCGAAGAGAACCCCCGCGTACGGCAGCTCGCCGGCCGCAGCCGGTCGGGCCTGGGTGCGGAGGGCGAGGCGCTCCCGAAGAGCAAGTGCGTGCAGCTTCGCGACGCCCTGTTCGAAGCGGTGCTCCATCGCTTCGCTACCGACTCCACGCTGGTGGCTTACGGCGAGGAGAATCGCGATTGGGGCGGCGCGTTCGCGGTCTATCGCGGACTCACCGAGGCGCTCCCCTACCATCGCCTGTTTAACAGCCCCATCTCCGAGGCCGCCATTGTGGGAACGAGCGTCGGGTATGGGCTGGAGGGTGGGCGCGCGCTGGTCGAGCTGATGTACTGCGACTTCCTGGGCCGAGCCGGCGACGAGGTCTTCAACCAGCTTGCCAAGTGGCAGTCGATGTCGGGGGGCCTGCTCAAGATGCCGGTCGTACTGCGGGTCTCTGTCGGCTCCAAGTACGGGGCCCAGCACTCGCAGGACTGGACCGCGCTCTGCGCGCACATCCCGGGGCTGAAGGTCGCCTTTCCGGCGACTCCCTACGATGCGAAAGGCCTTATGAACGCGGCGCTGGCGGGCACGGACCCGGTGATCTTCTTTGAGAGTCAGCGGATCTACGACCAGACCGAGCTCTTCCATGGCGCAGAGGGTGTGCCGGCGGAGTACTACGAAGTGCCCTTTGGCGACCCGGACGTGAAGCGCGCAGGGGAGGATATCACCATTCTCACTGTGGGTGCGACCCTCTACCGTGCCCTCGAAGCCGCGAAGACGCTCGAGGAGAAGTACGGGCTGAGCGCGGAGATAATCGACGCCCGCTCCCTGGTGCCGTTTAACTATGAGAAGGTGATCGCGAGCGTGAAGAAGACCGGACGTATTCTGCTCGTCTCGGACGCATGCGAGCGCGGCAGCTTCCTCCAGACGATGGCCGCCAAGGTGACGCAGTTTGCGTTCAACTATCTGGACGCGCCGCCGGTGGTCCTCGGGGCGCGGAACTGGGTGACGCCCCCGGATGAGGTAGAGGACTCCTTCTTCCCGTTCCCGCCGGACATCCTTGATTCGATCCATCAGTACATCGAGCCGCTCAAGGGCTACACGCCCGGGCGCACGAGCGACGCCCCGGAGCTCCTTCGCCGCAGCGCCGAAGGCGTATAGCGGCCACCTCACTCAACAGAAGCCCCCGCCGATTGTATCGGCGGGGGCTTCTTCATGCAGTTAGCTAGTGAGCAGCGCCTCTACTCTTCGGCGGGGAGCTCGTCCAGGCTCGACCTGCGCCATACACGAAGGCGCTCCAGCTCGAAAGCGAGAACCGCCGCCGGAATCTCCGAGGCGTTGGCGATGCGCTCCAACACTCGCGCCAGGCTTCGCTCGGCGTGATCGCCGGCATCGTCCGGGTAGAGGCCGTCCATCGATTCCACCAGCAGGTAGAGCGCTTCGTTCGCAAATCGCGCCTTGCCCTGCGGAAGGGCGCGGTGCGGAGCGGCGGCATAGAGCCGCGAGATCTGCTCGATCACGCTCTCCCAGGTGAGGTCGCCATGGCCCGCGGACGTCTCGCGCTGAGTCGGCACAGAGGAGCGCATTACCTGCGCGCGCGCATCCCGCTCGCGCACCAGCTCCCAGTCGGCGAGGGTATTGCCTTCGATGAGCCGCACCTTCAGGGGGATGCCGAAGAACTGCTCCACAACCTCATTGACAATATGGAGGTTTGCAACCTGCTGGACAATGCTGGCTCGGCCGTAGTTCTCGGGCTCCATGCCCACAATCAGCGCGTCGCCCTCGATGGTGACTGGCTCTGTCAGCTCGATGGCTTCCCAGAAGGAGCGATTGTTGATGCGGTCCTTCAATCGCTCTACGCAGTTTGCCCAGAGGTTGGGCAGAGAGGCGGCATTCATGGGGCGTGGCTCCTGAAACGGCAGACCGGCAAGTGCTGAAAAGCGGGCGGCGCAGGCCGCGCCGAGCGTGTGAAATACTTCTCACGCTCGCTTACGATTATAACCGTACTGCGAACAGAAGTCAAGCAAATGCCACTAACCTTCGGCCCCTTCACTGCATGACGATCAATCCTTCAGATCAATTGTGACGGTGAACGTTGTCTCTGCGCGGGATGCCCCGGCGACTGTCGACGGGAGCGTCAGCGCAGGGCGCGACGCGCGCTTCAGGGGCTCGGCACAATTGCTTCCGATCAACGGCACGGGCTTTCCGTGGCGGCGGTGTCTGCAGCAGGCCATCTGTCCCGATCGGGCGCGTGCGAGTTTCGCGGCGGCCGGTTCCGGCGATGGGCCGTCACCGCTTCCGCCCGGAGCGGGCGACCGGTGTGAAGCGCAGCAGCCGGCAAGAGTGGGGCCTCAGCGGTGCCGAGAAAGCCTGGAACGGCGCGGAACCGCCATCGATCTCCTGGCGTGACCAGAGGTCCCGGATCACCACCGCTCCCGCTATCCCGAGATCCTGGCTCGCCGCGGTCACCGCTCGCACCTCCCGGTCATCAAGATTGAAGAGCGCCACGACCGCGCTTCCATCCGTGTACTTCGCCGCCCACACCTGCTCCGCGCCGGCCTGAATTCTTGTGGCCGGCAAGCCTGCCTGCTGAACGGCGATCACTTCCGGGTTCGTCAGCATCCGGAGCCCGTCCGGGTCCAGCGTGGTCAGGTCGTCGCCCGTGTAGAGCGGCGAACAGCCGATGGCCCAGAGCGTCATCATAGTCTCTCGCTCGTCGAGAGTGAGGCCATCGAGCGAAGCGCTCCCGATATCGAGCGAGTCGAAGTCGTTCCAGCCCAATCGGGGCCCTGCGCGGCCCGACCCTGCCGCGGCCGCATCGAAATTGCGGCGCACGCCTGTCCAGTTTGTGAGCGTCTCACTGTAGCTCTCGACATCGTCGTTGAGCCTCCAGGCATTTGCGCTTCTGCGCCAGACTGGCAGATACTGCGGGTCGATCTTCCAGGAGAGCGTCAGCCATATTTTGCGGCCCGATCGGCGGAGCGCGCTGCCCCAGGCCAGCACATCGGCCCGCGCATCGATGCTCAGGTCCGTCTTGCCCGACCCCGGCGTGACACCATCAAACTTCAGGAAGTCGATCTTCCAGGCTGCAAACTGGGAGGCGATGGAATCGATATAGGCCTGAGAACCGGGTCTGGAAAAGTCGATGGCCGCGCCGCCTCCCCACGCATTGGCAGCCCTTCGAGGAGTAAAGACGATGTCGGCAAGATGCAGGCGCGTTCCCATAATCGGTGGGTTCATGGCGAGAAGGTCGTCGTCGATACCGGGCACATAGTAGATACCGAGTTTCTGTCCGTTCGCATGAACCGATCGGGCGACCGCTTCTATTCCGCCTGGAAAGCGCGAAGCATCGGCCGTTGGCCTTCCGAACGAATCCCACCCGCCCCGCCAGCCCGAGTCGATGTTAATGTATGTGTACCCGCTCGCCTGGAGG
>JBBRJW010000190.1:0-5979 GCA_038218705.1 Chthonomonadales bacterium
TCCACGACTACGCGGCGGCCCTCCGCCAGGTCGGCGAGGCGCCGAACAGCTGCCGCGTGCTCGAGCAGGTGGTACTGCGGAGTGGATCCGCCGACAAATGCGAGTGCGTGGGGCGCCAGATCGCCGACCGCGGCCACCGGAGCGTCGACCAGCGCGAGTCCAACGCAGCCCGGCGGGCCAATTTCGGACTGTCCCACGTCGGCGTCGATCAGAGCTGCCTGCTCCCCGGACTCCACGAGGCGATTCAAGAGCTGGCGAGTAAACGTGGTCTTACCGCAATCGGGGCCACCGATAATCATCGTCGGTCCCGACTTGCCCTGGATCCGGGCCAGTGTGGCTTCCCATGGGATATACTCAGGTGCGAGACTCACTTCTGCTCGCTTGCACGCTGAAGCAGCGCCGCAGCGTCTGCCGTTCCTGCCAGAGTGAGCGTGCCCTCGCCCGTGTTGACACTTTGAAGTGTGACTGGAAAGGGGAACGTCGAGAGATCTGCAGCACTCTCGAAGCGCCGCTTGAGGAACTGGAGTGGCTTTCCGGTAAGCGGGATTCCAAGGATCGTCATGCGGCTGGTATCGATCTCAATGCGCTTGGGACCGGAGACGCGAACGGGGCCCGTCACACTGAACGGAAAGCGGACCCCCATTACGGTGCGCTCTGCCGCAAGGTAGACGATGTTGCCCGGCCGAAGCGTGATGCGAATGGAGCGAACCGCGGCATCCTCCGGCGCTTCGCCCGCCAGAAACTCGTCGAGGCTCGCTTCCCCGATAGTCGCAGTAAACGCTGCGCTGCCGACGCTGCGTACCGTGCCCCGGGCTGTGTCTACGGAGACATCCCTCAGGTCGAGATGGAGATGATCGATCACCATTCCGTTTTCAATGCGAACGTCATCGCCGTCGATCAGAACGTGCGCCATTCGGCCCCCGGCCGTCTGCGCGGCTGAGCTATCCACATGTGCATGGTAGGCCCGCGCAGGGCCGAGCATTGCGGGCATCGCGTCTCGTATGCGGCGCTCGGCTGCGCGATTGACTGCGCGCGAACAGCCGGCCATCGTGAACGCTGCCAGAAGCAGTGCGCCTGCAATCTTGAGGCCCTGCGGGGTAGGGCCAAAGCGTGGTTTCGGGATTCCCATTCTACTCTCCTCCGAGCCGGGCGTCCCATGCATCCGCACAGCCGCCCTCACCGGATTATGTATCATCGAGCCGCAGGAAGCAAGCCTGCGTCCGTGGAAGTTGAAGCCGGCCCCGCATAAGCGGGCCGCAAGGAGCTAAGTCCATCCCTATGCCCGAATTCGCCCGCCCGCTTGAAATTGCTGTATTCGTCTCCGCACAGGGACGCGGATCTAATCTACAGGCCCTCCTGGATGGTTGCTCTACTGGACAGATTGCAGGCCGGATCTCGCTCGTCGTAGGCACTTCCGCAGCCGCACCGGCGCTGGCGCGCGCGAGAAGCGCAGGCGCGGAGGTCGTTATTATCTCTCCGAAGCGCTTCGAGGGTGATGAGGCAGGCTATGGCGCGGCCATCCTGCGGGCACTGAATAGACGTCAGATCGGCCTCGTCTGTCTTGCCGGATATATGCGGAAGCTCCCGGAGGCCGTTGTAACCGCGCTGCCAGGTCGCATCATGAACGTGCATCCAGCGCTGCTTCCGCTCTTTGGCGGGCGTGGAATGTACGGTCACTTTGTCCACGAGGCAGCGATTGCCAGCGGGATGAAAGTCTCCGGCGCCACGGTCCACTTCGTCGATGAACAGTACGATACCGGGCCGATTATTGTGCAGGCGGCGGTGCCGATCGAAGAGCAGGATACCCCCGCCGATCTGGCCGCGCGCGTGCTCGGGGCCGAACACCAGTCCTACGTGCGGGCAGCAGCGCTCTTCGCCAAAGGAAGGCTGCGTCTGGATGGCCACAGAGTACGGATATTGGAGTACGGGGAGGAGCACACGTGAGATGCCGATCCTGGCAGCGGGATGGTGTTTTGGTGCTGGCGACTTAGCCGCCCTGTCTGCGTGTGCGCCACCTCCATTGCAACCACTGGCGCATAAAACCGTAAGGTGATTGACACGTGAGCGTTCGGTTCTCGGTGAGTGACCGTGCAGAGGGAGTGCAGGTTGGACGATGCGCAAACAGAATTCGGCGCGGGGCCGTCAGGGGATGCGGAAGCCAGCGCCGGCCCGATCGTTAGAGCCTGGCTGGCTGCCATTGCACCACTGATCCCGGGCGAAAACCCGGAGCTCTTCGGCCCTGGCGGGGCGCTGGAGACGTGCGGGCATGCCGCTCTGCGGCTGGTCACCGCTTCGCTGGAGATGCAGAACCTCGATTCTCTGCAGGCCGATGGCCCGGAATTGCATGCCCTGGCGGAGGCTCTCTCCTCCAAACGGGTTCCGCCTGGCGAGGGGCAGCCCGGTGCGCCGAGCCTGCTGGCCCGCGCCGCTATACCCTGGGGCACACTCTCGCTTCCTCGCGCGGATGCCTTCCGCGCGCTGCAGGCGCTCTCGACGCTGATCGAGAGCGATTTTCGCGAGCGGTGCGTGGCATGCTCACAGATAGACCAGGCGCAGGTGGCCATAGCGGCGCTCGGGGCCGCATCTGCCGAGCTGCGCACCGTCATGCTGGAGGGAGTGATCGCGGCAGACCGGGAAGAGGCGATCGTCACCCAGCATCTCGCCGGACGCTTCCTTGCGAACGCATCCCACGAGCTCCGGACCCCGTTGACTGCGGTCCTCGGCTTCTCTGAGCTTCTCATGGAAGAGACTTATGGTCCGGTGACGGCGGAACAGCGGACGGCCATCGGCCATATCGAGGCATCGGCTCACAACCTGCTCGAGATAGTGAATAACCTGCTGGACCTGCTCCAGATTCGGGCAGGCAAGCTTCAGGTGCATCCTCGTCCTGTCGACATCAAGCCTCTTCTAGAGTACATCTGCTCGATACTTGCCCCGCTGGCTCGCCGCAAAGACGTGGACTTCTCCTGCGACCTGCCCGAATTGCTGGGGATGTTCAACGTCGACGAAAAGATCGTCAGGCATATTGTTTACCATCTTCTGGCGAGCGCGCTTCGCTCCACACCGTCTCGCGGGGAGGTGCGCCTCAGTGCGGAGCGGGCTGGCGGCTCGCTCGTGCTGATCGCGAGCGATACGGCACTCCACTTGCCGCCCGAGGCGCTCGCGAATATGGCCGGTCCATTTCCGCTTCTCGAAAACTCCCCCGTGCGAGGCTACGAGGGCTGGGAGATTGGACTTCCCCTGGTGCGCCGGTATGTTGAGCTGCATGGCGGCACGCTCACAACGGAAAGCCAGGTCGACTCAGGCACGATCTTCCGGATTGAGCTGCTCGAGAGCGCGCCCACATGCGGTGGTCAGACCTCTACCGGCACCTCTCGTCCGAGCGCTGCCGACTCGTAGGCTGCGAGGATGAGCCGCACGTTGTCGCGTCCATCCTCCGGTGTCGCCTTCGGGCGCGCTCCGAGCTGGATGGCGTCGAGGAAATTCTGAACGAGCCGCTCGTAACCGCTATTCCAGCTGTGCTTGTCATCGAGGACCTCTGGGACGCGGTCCGGCAGGAAGAGCATCAGGCCGCGTCCTTCACCGTACGCATCCAGTGTCAGCGTTCCATCCGATCCAAAGACCGTCATCATGGGCGTTGCGCCGCAGCCCCTGGTCGCATGGCAGGTAAAGAGCTGTCCGAGGTGGCCTTCCCTGTAGCGAACATTGAGCACGGCCAGGTCCTCGGTCTCCTCACCAAGCTCGGGCCGAAAGCTGGCGGTCATCGCTGAGATGGCCGCGATGGGCCCTCCCAGGTGGCGCAGCGCGTCCACGATGTGGATGCCCCCGTCCATGAGATGCCCGCCGCCCGCCTCACCGTGCTTGCCCCGCCACCCTCGATTCAGCTCTTCTCGCTGCCAGTACGCCATCGTGGCCTGAAGGCCCACCAGCCGGCCGATCATGCCGGCCTGGATCACTTCGGCCGCCTGCTCGATATTTCTACCGACTCGCATTGGCTCGCCGTGAAGGAGAACAACGCCCGCCTCGCGGCAGGCGGCGATCATCGAGTCACACTCGGCCGGCGAGCGCGCCAGGGGCTTCTCGCAGAAGACGTGCTTGCCCGCCCGGGCCGCGGCGATTGTCGCCGACGCGTGCAGGTGGTGGGGCAGGCAGAGATTAACTGCGTGGAGCGCAGGATCCGCCAGGAGCTCCGCGTAATCGGTGACTGCCCGCGCTTGCGGCGTGCCAGTGTGCGCAGCGAGCCGCGCGGCGCGCTCCGGGTCGGTATCACAGCAGGCTACGACGCGCGCGCGATCTTCAAACTGCCGATAAGCGGCTGCATGGCGCCCGCTGATATCGCCGCAGCCGACGATGGCAACATTCAGAGGTTCCAATTGATTGGGTAGGATCCTTTCCGGTGGAGATCTAAGCGAGGAGTAGTGAGCCCATGGAGTTTGAGTTTACCATCCACGTAAGGCGCCCATGGCAGGCATTTGAGGCTCGCTAACCGAATATTGCGCCAACCTATCGGGAGGAAACACATGGCGATAAGAGTCTATGAGCTGAACCACGTGGCGCTGCACGTGAGGGACCTGGAAGCTTCGGTTCGGTTTTACGAAGAGGTGATCGGGCTGCCGCGGCTGCCGAGGCCCGCCTTCGACTTTCCCGGCGCATGGTTCGCGCTTGGTTCGCAGGAGCTCCACCTCATTTCGGACCCGGGCCTCGCGGCCGCAGACCGGTGGCACCACCACTTCGCCCTGCTGGTAGATAACGTCTATGAAGCGAAGGCAGAGCTTGAGAGCCGTGGAGTTCTGGAGTTCTCTGGCCCGGCGCCTCGCCCCGACGGACCCATGCAGCTCTTCTTCCGCGACCCGGATGGCTATCGGATCGAAATGTACCACAAAGCGTAGATCCTGTGCAAATGGGCGGCCGCCTCGTAAATGAGACGGCCGCCCCTCTGCGTATGGTTGTACTACATGGGCAGCTCTTGCTGGTTGGGATACCCGTGCTGCTCCCGGCCCACGGCGGCATCGTACTTCTTGGTCGTCTTGTAGAGTTCCAGGTGGCCGTCACTGGCGGTGGATGCGCATCGATCCCGCAGGGCCTGCATCTCCCGGAGCGTATATGGCTGGAACCCGCGAGCGATTGCGAGGTTCTGCCGGAGCACTCCCAGAGAGTCGATTCCGCTTATCGTCGTAGTGGCCGGGAGGCTCATCGCGTACCTGAGGGCCTCGTCAATCGTTACCGATCCCTGCATCACCGCTTCGCCCGAGCCGCCGAGGCTCTTCATGCCGAGCACGCCCATTCCGCGGCGCAGCACTTCCGGCATAACCGACTGTTCGAAGCTGCGAAATGTCGCGTCGAAGCAGTTGAGCGGCATCTGAGCGGTGTCGAACCTGACGCCTTGCTCGTCGGCATATTCCAGCATTTTGCGATGGATCAGCGGGTGCTTGTGGCCTGTGAAGCCGACATAGCGGACCTTCTTCTTCTGCTTCGCGGTGGCGAGCGCCTCTACAACGCCACCCGGCATAAAGTGTAGGTCCGGGTCGTTCCAGTAGACGCACTCATGGATCTGCCACAGATCGAGATAGTCCGTCTGAAGGCGGCGGAGCGACTCTTCGAGCTGTTGGAGCCCCACCTTTGCGTCGCGCCCATGCGTGCAGACCTTCGTCATGAGAAAGATGTTATCGCGCCGACCCTTCAAGGCCCTGCCCATCCACTCCTCGCTCTTGTGGTCGTTGTATTCCCAGGCATTGTCGAAGAAGGTGACGCCTGCATCGAGGGCTTCATGGACGATCCGCTCGGCCTCGTCATAACTGCTCGCCTGCCCGAGCGAGGAACCGCCGATTCCGATGATGGAGACCTGCTCCCCGGTCTTGCCGAGAGGCTTGCGAGGGATCTCGCCCGGCCCGGTGTGCGTCATCGGCAGGGGATCGGGGTGACCGGCGGGATGTCCGGTGTTACCTTCCACGCTGAAATTGTCGAGACGCGTGGGCCGCA
>JBBRJW010000191.1:0-5965 GCA_038218705.1 Chthonomonadales bacterium
GTGCTCTGGGAGATGTGGAACGAGCCCAACGGCGGGTTCTGGCTCCCGGCCGCCAACGTAGACGAATACATAAAGGTAGCGCTGGCAACCGGCGCGGCGATCCGCAAGGCCGCTCCCGACGAGTACTACATCGGCCCGGGCGTCTCCGGGATGGATTTCACTTTTATGGAGCGGTGCTTCCAGCGCGGGCTTCTCAAGTACTGGGATGCGGTCTCGTTCCATCCCTACCGCGACCAGGCGCCAGAGACCGCAGCGCATGACTTCTCGCACGTCCGACAGATGATCGGGCAGTACGGGCCCGCGAACCACGCGATCCCAATACTCAGCAGCGAGTGGGGATACTCGGAGCTGTACAATGGTCTCAATATCGAGAAGCAGGGCAAATATCTTCCGCGGCAGCAGCTCTCGGATATTGCAAACGGTCTGCTCCTTTCGATCTGGTACGATTGGCACGATGATGGCCTGGACCCGAAAGAGGTTGAGCACCACTTTGGAACGGTGACGAACGACTATAAGCCGAAACCCGACTACGTGGCTGCGACGACGCTTGCGGGCGCTCTTGGCGGCTTTACTTTCAATAAGCGCCTGGTCCAGACCGCCTCCTCTGACATCTGCCTGCTCTTTCGCCGGGGCACGGAGTCGCGCCTGGCCGTCTGGACCACCAGCGCTGTTGCCCATACCATAACGCTTCCTGTTGGCGCGGGAGACTTTGAGCTCGTGCGTTACCTTGGGGAGCGCGAAACCGCTGTCGCGGACGCAAAAGGGCTGGAGCTGAGCATCTCGGACGGGCCCACGTATGTGATCCCGAAGCGTGGAACGACCGCTGAGCTGACACGGATCGCGGAGTGGCGAGTGCTTCCGCCCGTCGTGCTAATTGAGAGCGCCTTTCAGTTGAACCAGGTGATGGCCGGGATGGGCGTCCATGTTCCGCTTACGCGCATTGCGCTCCGGGGCGAGATTCCGCTCCTTCTGGAGGCCGCCTTGCCGTCCGACCCGACGGTCCGGCAGCAGGCTGATGGATACGCCATCTATCCGCTTGGCCTCCACCTTCTGCCGCCAGCAAGAGGCCGCGTAATTGCGGTTGTCACGAACCCCTCGGGGCATCCGTTCGTCGGGCGTGTCGCACTCGCAGGAAGCTTGGCCTTCTCCCGGGTCAATCTCGCTGCCGGGGCCACTCGAGCGGAAGTGTCGCTCCCGCTGGAGCCAGGGAGTGGCCAGATCTCAGGCGTGCTGCAGGAGCGGGTGGGAACGAAGTACGAGACCGCCGTGGAGACCGGCGCGGTGCGTTTTACGCCCCTGGAGGATTTCGCCTCGATGTCGCCCGGGCCACTGGCAGCCGCGGATTACCGCATTCTGCCCGATGGGGATCCGAAGATCGCCTCCACCCTTGACGCTTCCATTGCGGATTCGCCGGACGGGGGCCCGGGTGGACGCGCACTGCGAATTGCATATGACTTCTCGCCGGGCTGGAAATTCCTGCGGGTCGTCCCACAGGGCGCCAAAGCCGCACCGCTTCCCGGAATGCCAACCGAGATCGGGTACTGGGCATTTGGCGATGGGAGCGGTGATGTTCTGAACCTCCGTTTTACGGACTCGTCGGGCCAGACATTTCAGTGCTCGGCGGGTCGAATCGATTGGCGCGGCTGGCACTTTGTGTCGATCCCGATCAAGTCGAACGCTTACGGCTACTGGGGCGGCGCGAATGACGGCAAAGTGCACTGGCCGATCCACATCGATTCGCTGGTGCTCATCGATTCACCCGGTGGAAAGGGCGGCAAAGGCCTCTTCTACGGGGCCGGGTTTACGCTGATCAATATGGAGCGGTGACGTTTCGGTGGGAGCGCCTGTGCCGACTCCAGGCGCGCCGCGAGCGTAGACTATGGTGGCCGAGGAATTCACGGAGCGCTGCGGGACCTGCCTGCGCGCCAGGGAACAACCCAAACAACCACACTGAGGAGATACATGACATGGCGATGGCAATGGTAGGCGAGGCTGCGCCAGACTTCAAGATGAAGCTGGCAAAGCCCGGTGACACGGCGAAGAGCGTTGGGAAGCCAACCTCGCTTGCCGACTATAAGGGGAAGTGGCTGGTTCTCTTCTTCTATCCGCTCGACTTCACTTTCGTCTGTCCGACGGAGATCACTGCGCTGTCAGACCGGTACGCGGAGTTCCAGGAGATTGATGCGGAAGTGCTCGGAGTATCCACGGACTCAGTCTTTTCGCACATGGCGTGGATGAACACTCCACGCAATGCGAACGGCCTGGGGGAGGTGAAGTACGCGCTCGCATCGGACATCACCAAGCAGGTCGCTCGCGACTATGGCGTCCTGATTGAGAACGAGGGGATTGCGCTTCGCGGCCTCTTTATCATCGATCCCGAGGGAATCCTCCAGTACGAGGTCGTGAATAACCTGAACATCGGCCGCTCCACCGACGAGACTCTCCGTGTGCTGCAGGCTCTTCAGACCGGCGGACTCTGCCCCTCGGACTGGAAGCCCGGCAAAGCGCTGCTGAAGTAGCAGGCCACAATTCTACCGGCCGGTTGGCCGGGAGCGCGCGGCAATTCTGTTTCTGACCGCTTGGAATGAAACATTCCAGCGCGGTTTGCCGACCGGGCGCGGACCTGGCATCCTCGCTTCAGACTTAAGTCTGAAGCGAGGATGCCCCGTTCGAGGGGGGCTGAAGTTGACAGAGGAGCCGTTCGATATCCGTGTAGCGCTCGCACGCTTGGAGTCCGCGATTGCCCTGTTTCCGAAAGCCGGACTCTTTCTGCTGAAGGACGAAGGTCATAGCAGCGTATTCCAGCAACTCACGGCCTGCATCCTCTCGATTCGTACGCTCGACGAGGTGATGCTGGAGACGGCGCGCCGGCTGTTTGCCGTAGCACCAACGCCAGAGGACATGGCGGCGCTCGGGCCAGAGGGCGTCGATCGGATCATTACCCGTTGCGCGTTCCACAGCGCCAAGGCCAGGCAGATCAGTGCAATAGCACTACGTTCCGCAAACGAGTTTGGCGGCGAACTGCCCTGTGATGAAGCGATCCTGCGAAGCCTCGGTGGAGTGGGTCCTAAATGCGCGAACCTCGTTTTGGGGCTAGCATGCGGGCTGCCGCGAATTGCCGTCGACAGTCACGTTCACCGGGTGGCAAATCGGTGGGGAATCGTGGTGACCGACTCACCAGAGGCGACGCTGGCGGCGCTCACCGCATGGGTTCCAGACGCCCTCGCAAGCGAGGTCAACCGGCTGATAATGCCATTTGGGAAACACATTTGCATGCCTATCTCTCCCCAATGCTCGGTCTGTCCACTTCGGACGATGTGTCCTCGCATTGGGGTGATGACGAGCCGATAAGAGCGGGCGGTTACGTCCGGGTGAGCGGAAATATAACTGAGACCTCTGCGCCGCCGTCCGGATGATTTGCACAAAGGATACGGCCATTCAGGTCATAGCGGGCCATGCTCTCCACCAGCTCCAGGCCGGTGTGCGCTGAGGTCGCGCAGTCGAAACCGGGCGGGAACCCGGCCCCGTTGTCCCGAACCGACAGGCGCACGCGCGGCCCGCCTCGCCGCTCGGCCGTTGAAGGCCAACCCGGCTGAAGAGCCACCCGAATTTCGATGCGCCCGCTGCCATGTTTGATGGCGTTTGTCACGAGCTCGTTCACCAGGAGGGAGATCGCAGCCGCCTGGTCAAGCGACACTGAGAGGTGCTCGGCCTCGAGTTCAATCTCCTGTGACCCGGCTCCGGCTCGCAGAATTGGCAGCATTCGTTCCAGTGTGGCGCTCAGAGGCGCAGAGAAGGAATCGGCGCCTGTCTTAATCTGAGCGGTGAGAAGGTCGTGCAGCGAGGCGAGCGCAGTAACGTGCCGACTGAGGCGATGGAAGGCACTGATCGGAGCAAATTCATCGCTGCTCATTATCTGCATATCGATAATGGCCGCAAGGGCCTGCAGGTTATTCTTAATACGGTGATGGCTCTCTGCCATGGTCCGCTGAAGCCGAACGTTTAGCTGAGTTATCTCGGCCTGATGGGCCTTCAGCGTGTCCGCTGCCTCGCGTTGCTCCGTGATGTCGGTGTTGGTGCCGTACCAGCGTGTAACACGTCCCTCCTCGTCACGCACCGGAAATGCCCGAGAGAGGAACCAGCGGTATGTGCCGTCTGCCTTGCGGAGCGGGAAGGTATCCTCCCAAGCCTGCCGGGCGGCGATGCACTTCCGGAATCTGACGGTGACATCCTCAAGGTAGTCCGGATGATGAACGGTCCGCCAGCCCCATCCCAGCATCTCCGCAGGCGAACAGCCCGTGAATTCGTACCATCGCCGGTTGTACCAGGTAATTGAGCCGTCGGCATCTGCTATCAACGCCAACTGGGCAATGTTATCGGCAAGGCCGGCAAAGCGAGCCTCGCTGTCTCGGAGGGCCTGCTCGGCGGCCTTTCGATCGGAAATATCGATGATCTGCTCCTTGGCTGATGGCCCTTCAACGCGCTCCATTGCCCCTCCGGCTGCTGCGGCAACTGAAACTTTGTGCGCGGGCACTGCGACCGCCCGCCCCTGCGAAGAGTTTCGACGTGCGGCCACAGGTGGCCTGCACGATGAGATTTACCCGGAATAATCCGGCCGCTACGGATCTTCGATATGGCGAAGATCGCCGAGGCAGCAGCGAATAAGGCGGTAGAGGGGATATGCCAGCAGAGTATTGTACACGGCTTCACCGCCCAGGTTGCGAAGCCAGTGTCCGATGTTGTGCTGCGGGGCGAAGAGGTAGAAGAAGGTCTCGGCGCCCAGGGTGCCAACAAGCGCCACGAGAACCGCCATTGCGCCACTGTCGCGGAACATACGATGCTCCAGCCATCCGACCAGTGCAACCACCAGCGTTCGGCTGACGACAATAGAGCCGAACGCTCCTGCGGGCGGAGCTGCAATACAGGCCGACAGCAAGCCGCCCAGAAATCCGCAGCTGGCAGCGCTGTTCGGTTCAAGAAAGCATGCGGCGATGAGCGAGACGACCAGCGTAAGATCCGGCCGTGCGCCGTGCCAGGCCATGCGCCAGGCGAGAGCGGCCTGCAGTACTGCCGCACAGAAGATAAACGCCGTCAGCCGCAGGTTACGGGCGGTATAGGGGTTCATGGAAGGACATAGACCTCTTCCAGCCGGCCGAAGTCCACTGCAGGCTCTATCCGAGCGCTCTTTCCGGCCGCGCCTCCGTCCGGGATTACGCGGCTGACCCGCCCGATCGGAAGGCCGGGTGGATAGATGCCGCCTAGTCCCGAGCTGACGATCTGATCGCCCGGCCGCACGTCTGCCCCGAACGGGAGATAGCGGAGCTCTAGATCGGCCCCGCCAGCTCCGGCAGCCACGCCCACTGCGCGCGATTCGGCTCGCTGCACGCGCGCACCGCAGCCGGACTTCTGATCGGTGAGCATGAGGACCGAGGAGGTGGTGGAAGTCACCTCAAATACATGGCCCACCAGTCCTGCGGGCGTGCGCACCACGCTATTGACGTGGATTCCATCTTGGCTGCCGTGATCGAGAATGAGGGTATCGAAGCGTGGGTCGGATCGAAGCGCGATCACGTGGGCGGGGATGGGGTGGGGGCCCGGGGCATTGAAGAAGCCGATACTGGAGCGGAGCCGATCATAATTGACGGCCGCTTCGCGCAGGGAGACGTTTTCGCCTTCGAGCGCCGCAACGCGAGCGCGAAGCTTGCGGTTCTCCTCTGCGGCGGCGCGGCCGCGGAAGATCCACGATGTCTGAAGTGATAGCCATCTAGCTGAGCGGCCCACGAGCCGGATCGGCGGGGCTACAGCCCCGCGCACCACTACCACCACGAGGTCGGGTTGGCGCCGGGCGAGTGAGCGGTTATGCCAGACTCCCAGCAGGCTGCCCACAATGGCGAGGAATAGAACGGTCCAGTATCGACGGGCCCGGCGGGCACTTTCAGAAGTCATGGAGGCTCCCCGCTGTGCG
>JBBRJW010000192.1:0-5963 GCA_038218705.1 Chthonomonadales bacterium
TACGGAGACCTTCCGTAAGGAGTGCGGCTTCCTTGAGTACGCGCCCCTGGTGTTTGTCTCGGCCAAAGAGCGCTTTGGCATTCGATTCTCGATTGAGACTGCGATTACCGCCGCGCAGAATCACGCGCATCGCATACCCACCGGCGAGCTGAACCGCATTGTACGCGAGGCGGTGGAGCGACGGCCGTACAGCCGCCACGGCCGTGCATTCAAGATCTATTTCGCCACGATGCCGCGTGTGCAGCCGCCAACCGTGCTTCTCTTCGTCAACGATCCGGACCTGTTCCACTTCTCCTACGAGCGCTACCTGGAGCACCAGATCCGCGCTTCGTACCCGCTGGAGGGAACCCCCATTCGCATCAATGCCCGCAAGGCCGTTAACCGCGACGAGGACAAAGACTGAATCGCTGCGTGCCCGGGTCGACGGAGGAAGTCGCCCCGGGCACGCAGAAACGCTCCCTGATTCTCACAGAGGAAGGGAGCAGAAGATGACGCCCGAAGAGAAGTTTCTGTTTGACCTCCAGGGATACCTGGTTATCAAGAACGTGCTCACGGCCGATGAGGTTGCCGCGCTCAACCGCCTCGCGGATGAGAAGATGCCCCACGACCCGAGCCAGGTCGACCGGCGAGTGCGCGTCTCGACCTGGGGGCCGGAGACACAGGCGCTCATCGACCATCCCCGTATCTTGCCCTACCTTCTCACGCTCATCGAAGCCAAGTTCCGCCTCGACCACGACTACTCCATCTTTATGGAGCCCGGCGCGCCAGGAGGCGGCCTGCACGGCGGCGAGGGCCACGAGGCCGATCACTGGTACCGATACCGGGATGGCGTCATGAAGAACGGGCTCTCCGTGTTAACCTATTTTCTCGCTCCGGCCGGTCCAGGCGATGGCGGCTTCTGCTGCATTCCCGGGTCTCACAAATCGAATTTTATCGGCGCGATTCCGCGTGAAGTGCTCCGTCATGAGCGCGTGCCGGACTACGTGGTACAGCCAGTAGTTGAGGCCGGGGATGCGCTCTTCTTCACTGAGGCACTGGTGCACGGAACGCAGGCCTGGCGCGGGAAGCATCAGCGGCGGGCCCTGCTCTACAAGTTCAGCCCGGGTCACTCCGCATGGGCGCAGCACTGCCCACAGGTGTCGGACTACCTGGACCTCACAGAGCAGCAGAAGCGGATCGTGCAGCCGCCCTCCGTCGGCAACCGGCCGGACGTGGTGCAGGGATAGGCGCCGCCCGACAGCCGGAGCGTGTCGCGAGCAGAGCGTCTATCCGGGCATTCAACTGAGCCTCCTGGCGGTTCGCCACGAGGGCGCACAAGAGGAGGCACAGGGATCCAAAGGCTATTGAAGGGAGAACCAAGCGCTGAGAGCGGATTCGCAGATCGTCGCGGGTCTTCCAGCCCCTCCGAGTTGAGATAGGACGAGAAGCGGTACGAGTACAAAGAGCAGCACTAGCTGCATGCCGATCCAGATCTGGATGATCTCCGGCACATTACGTATGCCTATGGATGCATCGAATTCTCTGCCAGCGCTAGCCACCACGATATCACGGTACACGTCAATCGCCGCCCATATCAGGGCAGCCTGAAGCAACACCAGCAGGGCCGTGGCCCGTCTAGCTATCCTGTGATTTGCATCGAGATTCTCGGCGGACCGCCTCCTGCGGGGGCGCGGCTTCACGGACAGAGCGACTACACAGTGGACGAGATTCAGGAGTACGAACAGGCAGAGCCCGCGCTCCGGGATCTGCAGGCAGTCGTGCTCCAGCAAGTCGTGGCACAGATCCGCTGCATCCCGGTCGACGCGCGCAGCCGCTCGGATGCGCCTGCACTCGGCAGCGCGAGCGTTGGTCCATGCGAGCTCGGCCGGGTCGCCATGTGCCCGGAGAAACGCGCTGTAAGCGGCGATGTCGCGGTCCAGTAACAGACGGCCGCTCAATCGCGGCGCGCCCGGGGGGAGAGGTGGACTCGGAAGGCGGATGCCATTCCAGAGCATGGAAGTCCCCGCAAGCTGGTCCTCGGCGTCGGACCCGCACACCGCCGCGCTGCAGCCGAGGGCTATCAACGAGTGGCGCACGGCGATTCCAGCTTCATAGTCGCCACGAGCCTCACTCGCCTCCGCAACCTGGAGCGCAGCTCTGGCAGCTCCCACCAGGCTCTCCCAGTAGGAGTCGGTCTCGTCGGCCAGATTGAAGTACCTCTGTTTGGCGGGCAAATGACCGAATGCTTTGCGGTCCATGGCGCTGATAGCTTCCGCGGTGGCATTCCGGTAGCTCTCCCATCCAGGCTTAAGGGAGGCGCGCTGCAGCAGTGCGAATCCTTCAGCGTCGTGGCGCGCGGCCAGTGCCTTGGCGGCCCGGATCGCGGTAAAGAACGCATTCGAGGGGTCCGAAGCCTCCCCGGCTCGCGCATCGTCCTCGATCGCGGCGAGACGGGCAGTGGTCGGCGCAATTTCGGCCGGCAGATAACCCGTCTTCGCACGGAGAATCGGGACCAGTAGATCGTATCGGAGGATGACTGCCCTGAGCAGCGGCTCGCGCGGAAAGCGGGAAGTCAGGGCTCGCAGTGCGGCGAGATTCCGGTCTGGCGCTGCTGCCCGGGAAGGATACTGCCGCAGCGCAGCGGCGATTTGGTAACGGATATCCCCGGGATGTCCGTCGGCCACCGAGCGCACGGCGCGCCGCTGCTCCGCTAGTGATACTCGAGACTTCGCCGGCGAGTCCCAGGGCATGTCAGAAGCGAAGCATCCTCAGTTGGACGGAATCGCGGCAATGGCGAGCAGCGATGCCGCAATGAGGCAGAGTGATGCCTTCTGGTATGTTTCCACTAGCACTGCCTCCAGAGGCCGTCAGGCTACTCTGACGGTCTGAATGCCGGGTCGTGACGACTGGTTTCGGCTTACTCGCTCGTGATCCTGCCAGGGGCTCCAGCGGTCCAGTGCGAGCAGCGCTCCTCTTCGGCGTAATTTGCGCGCCCGGGTTCGCTTCGGCGTGGCCTTATTATGAAGTTGCGCCCGGGCACACGGTCAACCTCGGAAAACGTTGGTGAGCGCCCTGCATGATCGGCTCGCGGAACCTACCGCCGCGGGCCTATCATGACGCTAATACGAGCTCATACCCGGGGCGCGTGGATCGAGGCTGATTTCACGGTGGCATCGAGCTGCGCTCCGAGCCAGGTCTCCTCCGAGGCGATCGCGAACGTGACGAGCAGCCACAAAACCGCGACGGCGACCACCATAGAGGCGTGCCATTTCAAGAAGCGCCTCCCCAGGTCAGCCTGGGTCGACCAGCCGCCAAACAGCGAGGAGCCTATCACGAGCGCCAGGGTAACGGGCAGCATAATCAGCTGCCACTCCAGATAGATCCGAAGCAGGAGAAAAAGCGAGGGGAAGTATATGACGGGCACTGCGGCCACCCTGGTGGAGACTGGGTTGAGGACCCAATATACCGCCGCTGTGCCCACCATGAGCGTCACCTGCAGACCGATCAACACGACGGTATTGGTTATTGCCTTCCGCCGGTTAGCCGCAAGGTTCTCTGTGGCCAATCGCTTTGTTGGGCGCCGCTTGATGCGCGGCGCCAGGAACGCCCTGAGAGTGTCCCCCAGGAGCAGAATAAGGAACTCCTCTGTGGCAAGCCAGAGCCAGGAGAGCTCGAATCGCCGCATCCGGAAGTCGTTAGCAGTTATGCCCGTCACCGCGGAGTCCGCGACTCGCTCGCACTCCGCGAGGCGAACGTCGGTCCAGGCGCTCTCTCCTCTGGCGCCATGGGCAAGCAGGAACGCGCGATATTCAGCGGCGTGCTTCTGCCGAAGAGCAGCGCCATAGAGAGTGGCTTTGACAGTCCCGGCCGCCTGGCCGACGCCCGCCGTCGATCTAACTGCGGTGGCTCGTGTCGCGATCCAGGTCCCGCACACCTGCCCCAGGCTCTCGGGTTCCGCTTCAGCGATATGGTATCCCAGGCCGATCAGCGCATGGCGGATCGCCACTCCTGACCGGAATTCCCCATGGCGCTCGCTCTCTTGCGCCCGCTTTACAGCCAGCGTAGCGATGCCTCGCAGGGCGGTCCAGAACATCGGGGACTGCTTAATGCGCCGGGTATACCTGGCTAGGAAAGACTGTCGGCCGTGTACCTTCTGGTCCATCTCAAAGAGCGCATCGCCCGTGCTGTTCACGTAGGTTTCCCACACAGGCTTCTCAGACGCGCGCTGGAGAAGGGCAAATGCAGTGGCATCGTGATGCGAGGCGAGTTCTGCGGCCGCACGAACGGCCGTGAAGAACGCGTTATCAGGCTCGACTGCCTCCCCGGCCCGGGCTTCGTCCTCGATACGAGCCAGGCGCTCATGGTTCGGAGCTTCTACAGCGGGCAGCAGGCCATTGTCCACGTCCAGGATCCCGACAACAAGGTCGTAGCGAAGGATGGCTGCCCGTAGAATCGGCTCATGTGGAAAGCGGTGTGTGAGGGCGCGCAGCGCATGCAGGTTCTCCCCAACGACCTCCGGGTTGCCTTTCTCATCACTTATGGCCGCTGCAATCTGATACCGTACGTCCGCTGGGTTCTGGTCGGCAGCCGCCCGCCGCAAGATCCGGGAGCGCGACTCGGTTCGCGCTGAACTACTGTCGAACTTCCGTCGGAGCTGCTCGACGACGATCCAGCGCGTTGCGGGGAGGGCTGCCGCAACGATGCAAAACGCGATCTTCCGGGTGAACGCCACTTGCATGTCCTCCGTAATACGGGCAGTCGTGATCGACGGCCAGAGCGTCAATTCTCGCATGTTGACCAGGGCAAATCAGGCGGTCTTCTGCAGGGGACGGTATCTTCCTATTGAGAGAGGCAATCCGCATCCGCCCGGTCCTCCAGCAAAATATGGCGCCCTCTTGCCCGGGCTCATACGACGGCGACGAGCCGAGGGCGCTGAACAAGGAGTTCTGTCCAGGCCATTCGGCGGGGCTTCAATGGTGTACGCGATCGCTCGGCTGGCACAAGGTCACCGAGCGGCTGAACCGATGCTTCTCGTCGTGGAGTCGAGCCGCGCCTGGAGCCGCGCATCGGTCTGACTGAGGGCCATGGTGAACATCAGGTTACAGACAGCGACGATCGCACAAGCCGGATAGGCCCACTGTTTCATCCGGCGCTGAAGCGTCGCCCGATCTGTCCAACCTCCGAATAGGGATGACTGAGGCAGTATCAGAAGACTCATTGGCATGAACGCACACTGCAGCGCGATCCAGAATCCGAATACCTCCGGCGCAGCATGGATCGTCCGGGGAGACACCGCATTCGTATCAAACCAGGACTTCGTCAGCCCGCGGTACTCGGCCACGGCCAGGCAAACAATGAAAACCTGAACTACGACAATCATAATGCTGATGAATCTGGCGATCCGGCGATTTCGAGCCGGGCTCTCCGCACGCACCCACTTTCGCAGGAATCCGCGATCGGCCAGGCGCGGCGCAACCGGTAAGAGCAGCATGAAGCCGACACTGTCTATCAAGAAGAGGACGAGAAGCATTGCGCCCTGCAAAAAGAGCACATGCTGCTTCACTAATTCGTAAATCAGGCTATTGTCCGCGGCGTCGTCCGCTGTCCTATTCACGATATCGTCGCACTCTGCCAGACGAGCGGTTGTCCATGCGCTCTCGCGTGGATCGGCGTGGACCAGCAGGAACGAGCGGTATGCGGCCTCGCGCTGTTGTTTCAGGGCCACGTCACGAAGAGCGGGAGCTCCGGACCCCGGCTTCGGTCCAGGAAGCCGGATGGCCCTTCTCGCGATCCCTACACCAAATCGCTGTGCGATCGGGTCGGTCTCGAGAGCAGCGATATGCAGCCCGAGCACGATCAGGGAGTGACGAATGGCGATTCCGGCCGGAGCGTCGCCGTGTAACTCGGCCTCGTGTGCGGCCCTTACAGCCAGCGAGACGGCTCCAATGACGCTCGCCCGAAAATCGTCAGGGTCCTCTATCCGG
>JBBRJW010000193.1:0-5957 GCA_038218705.1 Chthonomonadales bacterium
CTCGCCAGCGCCTCTTCGGATCGTAGGCATGCGGCCGACAGCCGGTTAGTCCAGTGTCGATAGGCCGGAGCGAGCGCTCCGGCCTATCGGATCTGGGGCGCGAATCAGTCCGAGTACTCGAACCGGTTATCCTTGTCCCGCATCAACACGCTTGAAGTGGCCTCGGCGGTTGTGATCGTTATGATTCCGCCGGACTCCAGGTCGAGCGCAAATTCGGTGTCCTTCTGGCGCACCGCACGTATAACGCCACCGGCGGGAATCGCCGGCGGATGCCCGCCGGTCTTCACGCTCATGTTCGAGCCGTCATCGAACTTGATCGTGAGCAGGCCATCGGCCGTACTGCTGCCTGCGATCGCACGGCCCTTGATGAGAGAAGTAAGCTTATGGTTGCTTGCCACTACTGACCCTTTGCTTCGATAAAGCCCTGCTGCTTGGCCTGAGCTTCGCTCATGTATTGCCCTTCCTTCGTCTTCCCGTAGTACTTCGCGCCAGCATGGAAATACTTGCCGGATGCGGTATTGACCCAGACCTTGCCGGCCTGGCCCGGCGCGGGATTTGCATTGGGGTTCACGGCCGGAACCGAAGGAGTGGGATCGGCTCCACGCCCGGAGAACCCGCGGTGGCTCTTCTTGCCGGAGGCGCTCGCCTTGCCCTTTGGCAGGTCCGTATGAAATATCTTCTTGTACGATGCAATCCAGTTATGGGCAATCAGGTCCTGCGCCTGCTTCAGAGTGATTTTGCCTTCGCACACCTGCCGGTGTAGCTCGTTCTCAAGAGCGTCCTTAACGCGCGCGTTCCATGGGGAGGTGACGTAACTCTCCGGCCAGAGGTTCCGCACGGAATTGGAGCCACCCAGCTCGAGGCTGATCAGGTGGTCGACCTCGTACTCTCCGGGTTTATGCGACGTGATACCGTAACTCGCATAGACCTGCGGCTTTGCCGCAGATGGCACGTTTCGTACCTTCTGCGAATACCCGGCCACACAGACATCGTCCTTCGTAACCGGAAGGACGTCGCCCGGCGTCCTGCTGGCATCCGGCAGAATCGGTGGCGCGCCGCGCTGCGCTGCAAGCGACCCTGCCAGCAGGAGTGTGGCGAGGCCGAACAGGCTAACAACTCTCAATCGAACCTGCATCTCTCTCCTCCTATGCGGTCAGTTATAACCCTTCGTTGTAGAAAACGTGGAGGCCGTCCTTGCCTGGCGCGACCACGTCGAGCCTCCCGGTTCCGCGCAGATCGGCCAGGGCAAACTGGAGGCCGCAGCCCGCTCCCACTCCATGTGGGCCGTAGCTGATAACCTGCTTGGAGAACGACTCGCCGTTCCACTTGAAATAGTAGATTCCGAGATCATCGTTCCAGCCCGGCTCGTTATCGTTGTGTGCCCGAAAGCGCTTGCCGGTCACCAATTCAGGCTTGCCGTCCCCATCGATGTCCGCCCACTGCATATCGTGGTACTGAGCATTGAACGGATCGATCGGGTGGCGCACCCACGCCCGACTGCCTTCCGCGCCGCGCCGCTGCTCGTACCAGCAGAGGCCGTAATCGTGTCCCTGACCAGCGATCAGGTCGGTTCGGCCATCCCCATTTACGTCGGTGACCAGGATCGGAATCGACGCGCCGCCCAGGTCGAACTCGCGATGGAGGGTCCATTCGCCACTCCAGGGATCGGCGGGCGCTTCGAGCCAGCCCTGGCGCAGCACGAACGCGCCGGCTCCATGGCCGCATATATCACCGAATCCGAGGCCATGATCTTGTTTGCCAGAGTAGATGGTGTGGGCGTCAAACTCGCCGAGCGCCTTGCCTGCGGCGTCGCGCCGCAGCTTGTAGACCACAAGCGGCCCGCCTGGCGTATTGGGCACGATCTCAAGCTCACCGTCGCCATCGACATCCCAGGCGCGTGTTGTCTCCACATTGCCCACGGTGGCGATAACATGTTCGGGCCAATCCGCGCCCTCCTTGCCGGGGTTCTCGCGCCACCTCAGGGTATCGCCCCACCAGCCGCCGGTGATAAAGTCCATGCGGCCATCGCCGTTGACATCCAGGGGGATAACGGAGAATTCATCATAGTACTCACCGGCCCGGCGCGTTCCGCCGATAGGCACGCGGTGCGTGTAGTCCGGGCCCGGGTACCAGAACCCTCCCGAAACGATGTCCGGCACGCCATCGCCATCCACGTCGAAGACCGCTGCACACTCGTACGCCTCGGACGCGATGAGGCGTCTGGTGAATTTTACGGGCATATGCTCGTCCCCTCTCTGCCGCCCGGCATGCCTCTGGGAGCCATGTGTGCCGCCACCTGTGGCTCCGCGCGCACGCCCACTTGATTAATCTAGATTGATTCGTGGAATAAGTTCGTTGTGAGGGCTGTAACTCCCTGCGCGAATCGTTGGCGCAGGGGCGGCGCAAGCCAGTGAGGGAGACCGGAAGTATGGCAAAGGTGCTGCTAGCCGACGACGAAGAGGCGCTCAGGCTAATGATGGGGCGCCAGCTGCGGCGAGCTGGACACGAGGTTACTCTGGCCGAAGATGGCCGGATGGCCGCCGATCTACTCGACGCAGGCGTCTACGATGTCGTGGTCTCTGACATGAAGATGCCGCGGCTCGACGGAATGGGGCTTCTGGAGCACGCGATGCGCGTTGCTCCCAAAACCGAGTTCATTATATTGACCGGCCATGGCAACATGGAGAACGCAATCGATGCGTTCAAGACCGGAAACGTATTCGACTACCTGCTCAAGCCGCTGGATGACATTCACGAGCTCGACGGAGTCGTGGCGCGCGCGGTGGAGCGGCGCTTCCTCCGGAGCGAGAATGCCCGGCTCGTGAGCGAGCTCGAGGCGAGAGTAGACGATCTTGAAGCTGCTAAGCAGCAGCTATCCCAGCTCGCCGAGCGTGATGGATTGACCGGGCTGCTGAATCACCGCGAGATCCACCGCAGACTCGAGGAGCTCCTCGGGAGCGACCCCGGCCGGGCGGTGGCTGTGATGATGCTCAACATTGACCGCTTCAAGCAGCTCAACGATACCTACGGCCACCCGATCGGCGACCAGGCCCTGCGCCACGTCGGAGCGTCGCTGGAGGCTGTATGCGGTGCAGAGGCGATATTGGGTCGCTGTGGCGGCGACGAGTTCATGGTCGCTCTCCCCGGCAAGGATGCGGAAGCGGCGCGGCTGCTCGCAGAGCGGTGCCGCGACCGGTTCTCGGAATATCCATTTCGCAACCCCGAGGGTACAGCCCTTCCGCTTCAGCTCTGCTTCGGAATCGCGGATACCGCCCGTACGGGTAGGTCGGCGGTCTCGCTCGTGGCTGCTGCGGACGCCGCGCTCTACGCGGGCAAGCGAACGGGCGGGGACGCCGTGACACTCTATCTCGTGCGGGACGATGGCGCGGAGACCGAAACGTGCCCCGCGGAGAGGACGTTCAGTGTTCTGGATGGGTTGGTGAATGCGCTCGACGTGAAGGACCGATACACTCGGAAACACTCCGAGCATATGACGGCTTACGCCCTGAAGCTGGTCCAGACGCTCCATTGCTCCGAGGAGACCTATAATATCGTTCGAGTTGCCGGCCTGCTGCACGATGTGGGCAAGATCGGGGTGCCGGACAGTATTCTGCGCAAACCGGGCAAGCTGACAGACCAGGAGTACGAAGTGATGAAGAGCCACGTCACGCTCTCGGCGCTCATCATTCATGGGCTCCCGCATCTGTCGGACATCCTCGACGCGGTAGCGCACCATCACGAACGATGGGATGGTAAGGGTTATCCGAACGGTCTCGCCGGCGAGGAGATACCCTACTTAGGGCGTGTGATGGCGATTGCTGACGCCTTCTCCGCGATGACGCTGGACCGGCCGTATCGGGCCGGTATGGATCTGGATGCTGCTCTGGCGGAGATCGAGCGCGGCTGCGGCACCCAGTTCGACCCGAACCTCGCCGCCGTGTTTATGGCGGCCATCCGGGCGGAGAGAAGCGAGCGGAGAGCTGCGGCATGACCGGAAGTGGTGTTGGCCGGCCTTGACGCCGGCGAGCCCGTTCGTAACGTATATATCTGCAAGGCGAAAGGGCGCCGGAGCAGGGCCCACTATGCCTGGCGGCTCACGGAGACCTTCTGGAGGCGAAATATATGTGTGGACGGTATACGCTACAGCATAATACCGGGCAGATGGTGGCCCGCTTCGAGATTGATCAGGTTGTCGCCGAGAGTATGGCCCGTTACAACATTGCTCCAACCGAGCAGATAGCGGTGGTTCGGGAGGATGGGCGGGGTCGGCTGCTGGAGCCGATGCAGTGGGGGCTCATTCCGAGCTGGGCCCAGGATCGAAAAATTGCCAATAAGATGTTTAACGCGCGGAGCGAGACGGCGCTCGAGAAGCCCTCGTTCCGTGGTGCGGTGGCTCGTCGGCGTTGCATCGTCCCGGCGGACGGCTTCTACGAGTGGAAGCGGGAAGGGGATCGCAAGCAGCCGATGCATATCCGCCGCCGAGATGGCGAGCTCTTCGGGTTCGCCGGACTCTGGGAGGAGTGGCGCGCTCCAGAGGGAGAGCTCATCCACTCGTGCACGATCCTCACGGGTGAGCCGAACGAGCTCATGGCGCAGATCCATAATCGGATGCCGATGATCCTCCGCGCCGAGGACGAGCCCGTCTGGCTCGATAGCTCGGTGCGCGGAGCGGAAGCGGTGAGCATGCTGAAGCCCTACGAGAGCGGCCTGCTGGAGGCGTTCCCGGTCTCTGCCATGGTCAATCGGGCCGGCAATGATTCAGCCTCGTGCATTGAGCCCTTCGGAGACTGACCGGGCCGCGACCGCTATGCGCTGGCGAGCCGAACCATCTCGGCAGGTAGGTCCGCCAGCGCAACCTCGCGCTGCGCCTTGGTCGCCTGGTCGCGCAGCCCGACCACGCCCTTCTCCAGCTCGGTCTCCCCCAGCACGAGCAGGAAAGCAGCGCCCAGCTCATCGGCGCGCTTCGCCTGCGGTCCAAATTTGCCCGAGCGGTAGTCCATGTCCGCGGCAACGCCAGCCGCGCGCAGGTGGTTCAGGAGCGCAACTGCCGTGGGGCGGACCTTCGCCACTTCTCCGAGCGTGACCAGGTAGACGAGCGGCCGCTCCTCCTCGATTGGCAGCTCGACGCCGAGCGTGTCCAGCACCATGAGACAGCGCTCCATTCCGAGGCCAAAGCCGATACCGGGAACCGGGGGCCCGCCACACTCCTCCACCAGACCGTCGTATCGGCCTCCTCCGCCGAGCGCGTTCTGCGCCCCCAGCTTCAGCCCGACAATTTCGAACGCGGTCTTCGTGTAGTAGTCAAAGCCGCGCACCAGCCGGTGATCGATCACGTACTCCACGTCGGCCGCAATCAGGTAGCCACGGAGCTGCTCAAAGTGGGCACGGCTATCGTCATCCAGAAAGTCGATCAGTCGCGGGGCGTCTGCCAGGAGCCGCAGATCGTTCTCATCCTTGGTGTCGAGCATCCGCAGCGCGTTCACTTCGAAGCGCATCTGCCCCTCGGCGCTCATTTCGGTCACAAAGGGACGAACATGGTCCTTCAGCGCCTCGAGATAACGCCCTCGGGATTCAGGCGTACCGACGGAGTTGATGTGCAGCTCCTGATCGGTGATTCCGAGCTCGCGGTAGAACTCCATCGCAAGCAGGATGACCTCCGCGTCGAGCGCGGGATCAACCGAGCCGAACGCCTCCACACCGAGCTGCTGGTGCTGTCGATATCGGCCCCTCTGTCCACGCTCATACCGGAAGTTCTGCCCGATGTAGTAGAGCTTCAGCAGGGGGTGCGCCGCGAAGAGCTTGTGCTCAATGGAGGCGCGCACCGCAGGCGCGGTGCCCTCTGGCTTCAGCGTCATGGAGCGGTCGCCTCGATCCGTGAAGGTGAACATTTCCTTCGATACAATGTCGGTCGCCTCACCAATAGAGCGCGCAAAGAGCTCGGTTCGCTCAAGTATGGG
>JBBRJW010000194.1:0-5942 GCA_038218705.1 Chthonomonadales bacterium
CCTCACCCACGGTCACGAAGACCATATCGGGGCACTGCCCTTCGTTCTGAAACAGCTGCCAGTTCCTCTCTATGGGACCGCGCTCACCCTCGGGATGGTGCGTGAGAAGCTGAGCGAGCACGGACTGGCCAGCTCAACGGAATTCAATGTCTATCCAGACCGTAAGCCGGTCTCATTCGGGCCCCTCTCGGTTGAAGCGGTCCTGGTAACGCACTCGCTCCCCAATGCCGCCAGCCTTGTCGTTAAGTCGCCCGTAGGCACGGTCGTCCACACCTCGGACTTCAAGATCGACCAGACGCCGATCGACAACCACCTGTTCGACGCTGCCCGATTCGCGCAGCTCGGCGAGGAGGGTGTCCGGCTCCTGATTTCGGACAGCGTGAACGTGGAGCGCCGAGGATGGAGCCCATCGGAGCGCACGCTGGTCCCCGTCTTCGACCGCTTTATGCGCGAGTGCCCGGGGCGCGTGATCATCGCTACGTTTGGATCTAACCTCCATCGCGTTCAGACGGTCTACGATGTTGCCGCCCGCAATAACCGCAAGGTTGCGGTGTTCGGTCGATCGATGACGCAGAATATCGCGACCGCGCGCGCGCTCGGTTTTCTCCGCATCCCCGACACCATGATGCTGAAGGTCGAGGATATCCCGAACTGCGATCCGAAGCAGGTTGCGATCCTCACCACCGGAAGCCAGGGCGAGCCTCTCGCCGGACTCACGCGTATGAGTCGCGACGAGAACTCCAAGATCCGCATCGATCCCTCGGACACGGTCATTCTCTCTTCGACGCCAATTCCCGGCAACGAGGATATGGTCTGGCGCGTGGTCAACCGCATCTTCCGCTCCGGCGCGCGCGTTATCTACGAGGCCATCCAGAACGTCCATGTCTCCGGACATGGATATCAGGAAGAGCTGAAGATGATGATCAACCTGACGGCCCCTGAGTACGTCTGCCCCTACCATGGTGAGCCTCGACACTACGCGGCCTATGCTCAGATGGCGTCGGAGATGGGCTATCCGGCTGATCAGGTGCTCACTTTCGAAGTTGGGCAGGTGCTTGAAGTCACCGCGGAAGGCGTCCGACGATCCGACGAGGTGGTTCCGCATGGCAGCGTCCTTGTCGACGGTGTGTCAACAGGCGGCGTGAGCGACGTGGTGCTCCGCGATCGAAAGCATCTGGCGCAAGACGGCACGGTCATCGTCACCGTCAGCATGGATCGATCGAATGGCGAAATCCTGTCCGGTCCCGACCTGCTCTCGCGGGGCTTTCTCAGGCCGGAAGACTCAAACGAGGTCTTCGAGCTCGCGACGGAAAAAGTTCGTGAGGCGATCGAGGAGATCAACGCCGAGGAGATGGCCGACATCGACACGGTCCGCATTGCGGTTCACGATACCGTCGCACGCTTCCTGCGCAAGCGAACGGGCCGCCGGTCCGTTGTGATCCCCGTGATTATGGAGATCTAGGTTCTGGTCGGGGCCCGCATCCCCCGGGGAGCATTCGATGGAAACGCGCACATTCATCTCAGCATATGTGGACGACGTCGTTCGCCTGATAGGCGACGTGGATGTCGCGGCGGTCGAGGAGCTAACAGGGGCGCTGCTCGAGGCATGGAGACGGGGCGGTCACGTCCTGATGATGGGTAACGGCGGCAGCAGCAGCAGTGTAAGCCATATCGTTAACGATATGCAGAAGAACATCCATCTGGAGACCGGCAGACCTATGCGGGCGCTCTGCCTCTCAGACTGCACCCCGCTTCTCATGGCATGGGCGAACGACACCCAATGGGACAACGTTTTCCGCCCTCAAGTGGAGTGCTGGGTAGAGCCGGGCGACGTGGTGATTGGCGTGAGCGGAAGCGGGAACTCGATGAACGTAATCAACGGCATCGAGGCGGCTCGCAGCGCAGGAGCAGTTACCTTTGGCCTGGCGGGCTTTTCCGGCGGTAAGCTCAAGGACGCGGCGGAACACTGCCTGGTTGTTCGCTCCGAGAATATGCAGCGCATTGAGGACGTCCACATGGTCGTTCTCCATCTGGTCTTCTCCGCGCTCCAGGAGCGCGCACGTGAGGAGAGCCGCGCAGTGACCGCATCGTGACCAGTGCCTCGCCTCCCGGCCTGCTCGACGCGGTATTCCTCGATCGCGATGGCGTTCTTAATCGTGAGCTCGGAGGGTACGTAACGTCCCCCGAGGCCCTCGAGCTTCTCCCCGGGGCGGCTGACGCGGTGGAGCGCCTCACCGCCCGCAGCATCCCCTGCTTTGTATTCACCAATCAGGCGGTAATTGGCCGGGGCGGAATGTCCACCGAAACTCTCCTGGCGATCCACGACAAGCTGAAACGCGAAATCGAGGCAGCTGGCGGCCGCCTCGAAGGAATCTATTTCTGCCCGCACCATCCCGATGCGGGCTGCGACTGCCGGAAACCGCTTCCCGGCCTGCTCTTTCAAGCGGCCCGCGACCATGATCTGGACCTGACGCGCTGCACCGTTATCGGCGACTCACCGCGCGACATCGCCGCGGGCAGAGCCGCGGGCTGCAGAACGATCCTGGTACTTACAGGCCACACCCGGAATATGGCGGACGGATACGCCGGTCCGCTGCCAGACGCAGTCTACCCGGATCTTGCGGCTGCCATACACACTCTCCTCGCGACCTAGCTCCCCATCACGGGATTCGGCTTCACCCTGAAGGATGAAGCCGAATCAGGTTTGGGCGGAAGACCCGGCCGCGAGCCGGATCTCCGTGATCCCATTCTTCTAGCGGCCTACCGCTCGCCTCAACTCCCGCATGGTCTGGTCCAGCGCCTTCATGGCGGTCGCCCAGCCGACCAGGTCGCGCGCGCCAAGTCGGGTCTGCGCGGTGTCGTACTGCGCGGACGCCCGCTCGATCAGCGCGCGCACGCCCGGAGGAAGCGGGCCCGTGGTCCCTCGGGCCGGCGCCGGGGCGCCTCCTGGAACCGGGGACACCGGTTCTGGCGCGCCGCCGCCGCCCGGGAAGAGATCGGTAAGAGCCTTATCGAGATTGTCCCCCATCGCTGCGCGCTGCCCATATACCACGGCTACCTTCTGCAGCTGTGGAAGCTTGGTCCCGGAAGTCGACGCCTCCACGTAGAGCGGAGCGATATAGAGCAGTGATCGCTCCAGCGGGATCACCAGCAGGTTGCCGAATGTAGCGCTGGACCCGCCCTGTCTCAGGAAGGTCAGCTGCGGGGAGATCAGCCTGTCGCTGTTTATACGCTGGAGGACCTGCGAAGGCCCCTCCACCGATGCCGACTGTGGGAACCGATAGAGCACCAGCTCACCATAGTGATCGGGGTCGCAGCGGGCGCACATCCAGCCCAGAATGTTCTGCGCCTCGCGGTTGATCGGCGCGAGCGGGCTCATCAACAGGAACTCCTCATCCTGCCCGACCGGGGTTTCTCCCATACCAGGGAGTTTCATAATCACATAGTACGGCTCCATGGGTTCGCCCCTGACGGCCGCAGTAGTGGAAGCGACGGGCTCACCATTGGGGCCAACCTGGGGCGGAGCCGCAGGCGCGGTCGAGTCCGAATTCGGCTCTACCGGGATCGCCCACGCGTCCTCTTTCAGGTAGAAGACACGCGCATCGTCTACGTGGTACGACGCGTAGATGGAGCGCTGAAGGCGGAAGAGGTCTTCCGGGTACCTGAGATGCGCGCGCAGACCCGCTGGCATCGCAGAGAGCGGCTTCAGCACGCCGGGGAAGATCCGCCCGTACGTTCGTGCAATCGGGTCCTTCGGATCAGCCAGGTAGAGGTTCACGGTCCCGTCGTATGCGTCGACCGTCGCCTTCACGCTGTTCCGGATGTAGTTGGGCGCGATGTAGGCGGAACTATTAAGCGGCATCTCGCGCGACGTACTGTACGGGAATCGGCTTGACAGCGTGTAGCAGTCAACCATCCAGACCAGTCGTCCGTCGTCTGGATCAACCACCAGATACGGATCGTTATCCTGCTGCACAAACGGCGCAGCATTCTGGATCCGCTCGCGAATATCGCGTCTGAAAAGCACGCGGGTTGAGTCCTTGAACCCCTTTGCCAGGAGTACGTTCGCGTCACCCAGCCGTAGACTGAACGCAAGCTTTGCCAGTGCAGAGTCGCCAATCCGGATCCCGCCGCGACCGTGATAGGTAACGTAGTGGTCCTGCGCTCCCCCAGCTCCCGAGCTCTGCGTGGAGGGGTAGTCGAACTCCTGCTGGGCGGTATCGACAAACACATACTCGTGGTTGAGCTGCCCGTAGTAGATGGCTGGCTCCGTTACCTTCAGGTCCGACGCTTCCGGCGAGCTCGCGACCGGCAGTCCGGAGAGAAAGTAATCGGGGTTTCCATCAACAACGCGGTTGACCGGGCTCATCGCAAGGCCATGTCCGTGGGTGTATCCCAGTCGCTGGTTCTGCCAGGTGAGCGCCGAGGAGGGCAGTGCGTTCGAATCCATCTCCCGCGCGGCGAGCATCACCTGCCGCATCTTGCCGCCGATGCGGTATCGGTCGATGTCAATGTTCGGCACCGCCGCGTCGCCCACTGCGATCTTCTCAAACTTGTAGTAAGGCTTGATCGTCTGGATCTGCGAGTAGACCTTCGCTAGATAGCTGTAGTCCCACAGGCGCACATTGTCGAGCGTCGCGCGATTTGCCGCGATGCCTGCGGAGCTGAGGCTGTTGTCGGCGGGGAAGCTGTCGACGCGCTTCACGGTCTCCAGTCCGAATGCCTTACGGGTGAAGGCGATGTTGCGCTGAATAAACTCCTGCTCCATGGTGAACTGGTTGGGATCGACGTACAGCTTCTGTCCGATCCCCGGCAGAATGTTGCCGAGCAGGATGGATACTGCAGCCCAGGCGATCGCTGCCCGCACGGCCAGCCGGGGTCCGCGAGCCGCGCGAGTAGACACCAGACAGGCCACTGCGACAACAAATAGCAGGACCACCTGGATATTGAGCGCGAGCAGCCGATAGTGGATGTCTGCATATCCCGGGCCTGTAAAGACGCCATTGTCGCTGGTGAGCAGGTCGAACCGGTCGAGCCAGGTCCCCGCAGCCATTACGAGAGCGATCGCCGTCGCGATTGCGGCGAGCTGTGCCCGCACTTCCGGCCGCAGCCGATCGAGGGAATCCCACGATTGAATTGCCGTGCTCGCAATGTGCAGCATTACAACTACGAGGAGGGTAAGTACCAGCGTGCCGAGGGCGAAGTCACAGAGGAACCGCAAGAACGGCGCTGCGAATACGTAGAAGCTCACGTCCTTATGGAACACCGGATCGATCACGCCAAAACTCGCGGCGTTCCGAATTTCGAGCCAGTGTGACCACTCCTCAACGGCGAGTCGGCCAGCCCACAGGGCCAGGAAAGCGGCGAGACAGAAAAGGCCGCGGCCAATATATCTCTCGATCAGCATGCCCGTCTCGGAGCCGAACCGCTCGCGCAGGAATCGGTGCGACCGCTCCGGAGCCAGTCGTCGAGCGACTATCCCGTTTCCGTAGAAGCAGATGAAGAAGAGGAGCGCGCCGGCAAAGAAGAGCTCCGTCTTGGCCACGATCGTTGTGGTGAAGACGCTGACATACCCGATCTCGTGGAACCAGAGCCAGTCCGTATAGAGAGGAGCGAAATCGTGATATATAAGGAAAAGGCCGAAGAGTAAGCCGAACCCTATTGCAATTCGCGCAAGCGGAATCCGGGGCGGCTCAAAGTCGTCGCTCGTGATGATAATCTCGGGCATATCCGGCGGCAGAGGCATAGCACGGGGGCTCCCTTCCAGAGCGGCGAGACAGAAGTCTTCGCCAGAGATAGTATACCTCTGTCCCTGCCGCCCCTGTGAGGCGATGCTCGATGCCTACCGGGCCGCGCCTACCTCATCGCGAATGCCCGAGTTCTCGTTGTCCTCCATCGAGTGCGAATTGACCGACTCAGCGAGTTTGAGATCCTTCAGCCGG
>JBBRJW010000195.1:0-5906 GCA_038218705.1 Chthonomonadales bacterium
GATGAAAAGCAAGTCGGTCCGACAGCTGCTTTCCGACCTGGACGTTCGGGTCTCGCATAGCCGAAAGCTTCTGTCGAGACTACTTCCTCTGGTACAACGCGGAGCATTACCACACGGGCATCGCACTGCTCACTGCGGCTCAGGTGCACTACAAGGAAGCGGAGGCGGTTCTGGCAAGGCGCCAGGAGACCCTCGATACCGCCTTTGCCCAATGTCCCGAGCGCTTCGGCAATCGCCGTCCGCAAGTGGATCGCCCACCGGAAATCGTCTGGATCAATCGGCCAGCAGAAGCGGTTTGCGAAGCGTCGACGTGACGGTTATGCTACTCCTCATAAGGAGGAACGCGCTTCAGAGCCAATCTCTCCTCGCTCGTCGTGGCGCTGAGCACCCGAGCGACGGCGCGACGGCGAAAGCCGCGCGCTACGGGCGCCAAGCCACCGACACAAGCTACCGGGCAGGCACTGGCCTGCTACACAAATAAGCTTGACAGTTTTGTCTCACAGACCTTGACACATTCCGCCCCCAGGAATTCGGACAGCAGGATAAGTTAATTCGCACTGCCAAATCGACATTAGAAGGAACGTCGAAGATGGCTGCAAAGCGCAGAAAGTTCACCGCCGACTTCAAGGCAAAGGTCGCGTTGGACGCGATCAAGGGTATCAAGACATCGAGTGAATTGGCCGCCCTCTATGGCGTGCATCCGGTCCAGATCGCTCAGTGGAAGGAGGAGGCCCTGGCTGGTCTGGGTGAGGTCTTCTGCGACAAACGCCGAAAGGTAGCCGAAGATCAGGCGGCAACGGAAGCCGAACTCTACCAGCAAATCGGCCAACTCAAGGTCGAGTCGGACTGGATGAAAAAAACGTTGGTCTGCTCCGTTCCTGAAAAGCGGGCTCTCATAGAGCGGCCATGCGACGAAATCAGTATTTCGCGGCAGTGTGAGCTGCTCGACGTGGCCCGGTCATCGGTCTACTACGAGCCGCGAGCGGATAGCGAGCTGAACCTGTCCTTGATGCGGCGCATCGACGAGATCTACACGAAGTGCCCGATTTACGGCAGTCCGCGGATCACGGCGCAACTCCAGCAGGAGGCTTCCCAGTCGGACACAAGCACGTCGAACGGCTTAACCGCTTGATCGGCATCCAGGCGATCTACCCGAAGAAGCGGCGCGGCACCGAGGCACCCGAGCATCGGATCTATCCGTATCTGCTGCGCGGCGTCAATGTCGAGCGGGCCGATCAGGTCTGGAGCACGGACATCACCTATATCCGAACGGCCAGGGGGTTCGCATACCTGGCGGCGGTCATGGACTGGTTCTCGCGCTACGTGATCTCATGGGCGGTCTCGACGACGATGGAGGTCGGCTTTTGCCTGGATACGCCCGATGCAGCCCTGGCGCTGGGTCGACCCGAGACCTTCCATTCGGACCAGGGAATTCAGTTCACCAGCCTGGAATTTACGGGTCGTCTGCGCGACGCGGGCGTGACCATCAGCATGGACGGCCGGGGCCGCTGCTACGACAACATCGTCATCGAGCGCTTGTGGCGCACTGTCAAATACGAGGAGGTCTACCTCAAGGAATATCAGGGTGCGCAGGAGGCCAGAACCAGCCTGGACAGCTGCCTGCGCTTCTATGACCGGGAGCGGCTTCACCAGTCGCTCAACTACCGAACGCCATTTCAGGCGTACTCGGAGGCCGGCGGCTTAACTTAAATAACCCCGAAAGCTGTCTTGACAAAGGGGGGAAGTATACCGTACGAGACCTTTATGGTAGCTCCACGCCGATTAAGCTAGCTGCCGACCGTTCATGCGGGGCCATGTTGTTTTTCGGCAATCCGCCAGGGTGCGCCCTGAGCCCTCGAAAGCTGGCATCTTCATAACTCCGGGATTTATCCTCGGGCAAACCATCACATGCAGGTCGCCCATCATGGTAAGCCTGGCTGCCCTGAAACAAAAAGAAACCTGTATCGACCTTGCGGTCGATACAGGCCCCATCAATTGATGGATTTCAATTAAAGGAGGACATGCGCTTGGTTATATAACGTTTCCATTGGCGGAAATGTTCCCGATTTCCGCAACTGGAATCGCATCAGGCGCACGGGCTTGAACGACCGCCGAAAAAGGCTGTGGACGGACTACTCTGGCATTCCTCCGAGAGGCCGTTGGCTAAGCGCTCCGTGTCGCCAGGGAGAGCATCAGCGCGAAGTGACAGAGGCTGCCCGCCAGCACAAAGCAGTGCCAGACCTCGTGACCGAGCGGCCGGCCCGTGCGCAGCCGTGGAAAACCCGTCGCGTAGAAACCGATTCCCACGGAGTAGGCAGCGCCACCTGCCAACAGCCAGCCAATGGCCGCCGCAGGAAGCGCCGCGGCGAGTTGCGGCAGAGCAGCAATCGCGAGCCAGCCCATCAGCACGTAGAGACATACGCGCACCCAGTCCGGCGAGCGCTTCTTACGCAGGGTAAGCGCTGTTCCCACGGCTCCAATCGAGTAGACAGCGGCCAGAAGAGGCCAGCCGATGGTGTGTCGAAGAGCAATCAGGCAGACAGGAGCGTAAGTGCCCGCAATGAGCACGAAGATGCCGATGTAATCGAGCTTCTGAAAGCACTGCTCTGCCCGCTCGCTCAGATGCAGCGAGTGGTAGAGACCGCTCGTGGTATAGAGGCCGATAAGGCTCATGCCATAGATCAGAAAGCCGGCAACATGCCAGGGCCGCCCGCGCGATAGAGCCAGAAGCAGCACGAGGCCCGCCGCTGAGAGTGCTGCTCCCGCGAGGTGGGATGCGCCATTGAACGGCTCTCGCAGCCCCCGGCGCGCGTTCATCCTCACGGAGTGGTTCCTGCCGAAAGCGCCGTCACCTCCGCCGGTGCGAATGCGCGCGGCCAGAGCGAGAAATCCGCCAGTTCGCCCCGGAAAATACCCGGCGTAGTGGGCAGTGGCGGATTGCCGCCCCACTGCTCCCACCCGAGTCGGATCGCGCTGCTGTTGGCTTCTGCGTGCCCCACGATGGCCTTATGTCCCACTTCGCGCCCATTCAGGTAGAGCGTAACGTCACGCCCGCCCCGACGAACCACGACCACGCGCTGCCAGACGCCGGCGAGAAGCGTACCGCTCTCCGCGAAGAAGTTCTGGGTCCATTTGCCGTCAGTATCGGTGGCCTCGAAGCCGATCCGGCCGTCCTGCAGCGTGACCGTCACAGGCGATCCCTGCGAGGGACCGCGCTTGGTTACGAGCCCGAATCGACCCGGCAGCGCATCCGGGCGGACGAGAAGGCTGAGCGTGAAGTCTTCGAGATTGAGGACGCCGGTGCCGGATAGTTCGGCCCATCCTGCGCCGTCCAAAACGAGGACGCGGCCGATTCCAGGCTCATCCCTCAAACGCGCGGTGCCCTGGAGCGTGAGCTGCTCAAAGAGCGCGCGCCGCTGCCCCGCGCTCGCCGGGACACGGACAAGCGGAAGGCGCTCAGCCAGCGCTTTCGCCGTGACGGCCACGAGGAGCCGCCGGGCTGCCACCGCCTCGGGCTGCTCGGTAGCGACTGCAGTGCCCACGCCCGTGAACCGGTTGGAGTGCTGCAGCAGGCCCTCGACTCCCTTTTCGGAGAGGAGCAGTCCGCACGCGGCGTTGGCAACGTGGTTGCCCTCGAGCACCACCTCCTGCACGTATGGATAGCTTGCCATGGGCGACTCGGGCGTTCCGCCCACTCCCAGATGGGCATTGCCCTCGAGGACACTGCGGCGCACAATACCGCATAGCGTTACCGGCGCTTCGGGCTGAATCCCCGGAGGCAGCGCGTAGACGCCGATATGCGCCTCCCCGACTGCCACGGCCTGATCGTGTCCGCCACCATAGACGTTGCCATCGGTGATCCGGTTGTCGAGCCACTGAACAAACCATGAGGGCTGGACGCCATCGTAGTTCATGCCGAAGTTATGGAAGCCGCCGGTGCGATTCGAGACATTCCCGGAGGCGATGTGCCCCACCGCAGCGCCATAGAGCTGAATGGCTATGCCCGCATCCTCAAAGGAGTTTCCAACAAAGAGATAGTTGCGCTGAAGGAGGGAGATCGTCACCACAGAGCTCTTGTCTGGAGCGACTTCGAACGGCCGGTCGAGGGTTACGTCCCGGCCCGAGAACGCCGTGATGCGTCGGTACTGGCCCTCGCCGTTTCCGCCGAGCACAAAGAGCGTGCCGCCCACCCATTCGGCGGGCCGGCCGGTCGGATCGCTGGCGAGGGTCAGCCTGGGTCCGTCGACTGCCAATATCCTGCCGTAGTAAGCCCCTCCTCCGGCGTCGCTGGTCATCGCCTCGCGATCCCAGCCGAACATGTTGCGGAGCGTGTTGTGAGCGTAGTAGACGTTTTGTGAGACCAGGGAGCCGTCGAGGCAGTTGAGACCGCCACCGGTGGACATCAGGTCCCCGCCCGACAGGCGGTTGCGCTCAAAGACGACCCCATCGCTGCCGCTGATGCAGTACCAGCCCCATCGGCCATTGGTGAGTGTATTATCGTGGATGGACGCGCCCCTGCCGCGGCGAAGGTACAGACTCCGCCCACCGCCAGAGATGTCGCAATCGGCAACCTCCACGCCGGGGCCGCCGAGCTGCAGGGAATCGCCGCCGCCCGATGAGAGTGTCTGCTGCACGGCAAGGCGCTGAGCGACCTCTTTTTCTGTGAGATGACCCCGATAGGGGTTCATGCGGAGGCAGACCCGCAGTATCCGAACATAACCGGCCGTAGGCGTCGCCTGATCGGCGGTGATTCCATGGAGATGGTTGGTGGCGTAGAGGGTGAGGTCCTGGACGGTGAAGTGATCGAGCCCGGCTACCAGCGCTTTCGGCGGCGCAGTGGTGTCTGGCCAGCAGAGGGCGGTGGTGTCGCGCCCGGCGCCTGCGAGCGTCACGCCTCGCGGCACGTTCACTGATTTGTGCAGCACGTAGCGGCATCGTGGAAAGAAGAGCGTGCCGCCGCCCGCCGTTTCGAGCCGATTCAGTCCTGCTTCCACTGCGTCGGTGTCATCCTCGGCGTCGTCCCCGCGCGCCCCGAGATCGGTTACAGAGAGTTTCAGGCCGGGCGCAGACCGGGGCGCCTCGATCCGGTAGGCGATCGCGTCGCTCCAGCCGGCCTGCCCGCCAACTCCTGCATGGAGGCGGAGTTGATACTCTCCCGGGGGCAGGGATGAGGGGAGGCGAGCTTCGGCTGCAAACTCCGCTGCCTGAACCAGGGAGAGGCTGGTCGCCCTGTGATCTGGCCCCTCGATGCGCAGCGAGCCAGTATGACCTGGCGACGTAAAGCACTTCCCGAACACGCGGACGCTGCCACCGGGAGTGGAGGCCGGCCCCACATCGCCCTGCGCCCAGAGGAGCTGTGGCCGGTTGACCCATACGGTGACCGCACCCTGCGGAGTGCTCAACGTGGCATGAAAGAGCCCCGGCAGCGCGCCTGTCGGCAGGGAGAAGTCGACCGCATGGGGCCGAACGAGCGCGGGCCGCACCACCTGCGCCATCCCCTGCAGCGCGGGCCGAGCGCCCGAGGGAGAACCGGACGGGCCATCGGGCTGCCGGGCCACGCTCACGCTCTGGCAGCCGGAGAGGCTATCTCCAAAAACCATTACGGTTTCGCCAGGGCGTACAGGGTCTGAGACCCAGAGGGCAGTCGGCCGCGCAATGGCCGCCGCCGGAACAAGCAGGGCAAGGATGGCGAAATGGAACGAGCGATGTCTCATCTGAAATAGGTCCTCTGGAGTTATCTCCGCGAGTGAGCTGTGCAGTTATGTGAAGAGAGAAGGCTGGTCTGCCGGCGGGCGATCCACGGTAGGCTGGCCAATCCGATTCTTAAATCGATTTGCGCTTGCCGGACTGATGGTTTTGACAACCCGGTTTGGCCCACTTCGATATAGTTAATTGGCCCACCTGGG
>JBBRJW010000196.1:0-5897 GCA_038218705.1 Chthonomonadales bacterium
CGAACGCGATCCGTTTCGGGCTTCTGGTCCATGAAGAAGCTCCCTTTCATTGCGTCGAAGTGGTACGACGGCCCATCTTCGCGGGAGAAGCTGCGGTATCGCTGCTTCCCCTGCGGATGAGGCTCCTGCCGATGAGGATAAAGACTGCTCCCGAAAGCAAGAAGAGATAGTCTGCAATCGAGACGCCTAACCGTTCGATCACATGATGGATGCCTAACAGGTGATGATCGATGATGCCCTCAATCAGATTGAAGAGACCCCATCCCAGGATGAGCGAGCCGACAAACGTTTTCGTTGACCATGGCACGTCGGCCTTTTTCCCGGCCTGCCAGAGCATACCGATTCCGAGCATAACCATCATCCCGCAAAATGCGTGAAAGATGCCATCCCAGACCATGTTGATCTCGATGTTTGCGATAGTGGTCTTGGGAACCGTGGCAGACAGCATGTTGTGAAGTTGCAGGATCTGGCGAAAGACGATCCCGTCCACGAACCCGCCCATCCCAAGGCCCAGATGTGCAGCCGCGGCGATGAGCCGCCGGAAATTCTACTCCGCCTCCATATGTTGTTCCTCTCGCGCGCTTTCTACTTGTGTTGCTCGGAAGTTTCCGTTTCCCGTCTTGTCTAGCCGCTCGGCCGCCAGCTTCGCACTGGCGGACCAAAATACAGGAATGCGATTATGACGAGAAAGACCGGGATAGGAAGTAGAACAAGGAGCAGATTGGTCCCAAAGTGTCCGTTAAAGAGCCCCGCGCGCACCTGCTTGCCCGTTCCTGTGTTGCAGAGCGGGCAGGCAGCGGCAGAAGCCATCCGTAAGAATAGCAGGCATGCCGCCAGGCTGGAGGAGATCCCGCGGTTCACTGGCTCTCCTCTCTGTCTTCCTCCTCTCGACGAGGAGGAAGAGTCGCCGCCGTAGCGGTTATGATGGTAGTTAGGCCCATATATCTGTTTGTGTCCTCCGCCCCGAAGAGTTAAGGATATATGAATATCCTTAATTACCGGGCTGTCGAACATGTCGTCCGCTGCACTGTACCAACTGGATCGGGCTTACGTCTAGCCCGCCAGCAGTTCATCCCGGCTTCACGTTGATACGAGTTACCGTGATAATCGTTTCCAAACAGGCCGAAGGAACACGGGCGGCCGCAGCTCTTGCTGCGGCCGCCCGAAGAGGTTCGCCGGGGAGTGCAGCCTAGTTCGTCTCGATGATCTAAACAATTGCGCGTGGCACGGTTACGGTACGCCCGTCTGCGAGGCGCGCGTCGAGCACTCGCACCATCGTCTCTGAATCCGCCTTCACGAGCGCGCGGGAATTGGCTCTCCCGTTGCCCGGCGGCTAACCAGGTTCACACATCATCGAGGCCAAGAGGTAGTACGAGCGAGACGAACTGCGCCTCCTCCTGGAGCTCCTGGCGAAGTACATCCCACACGAGACTCTGCCTTCGTTCGGGATTGACACCGTCGAATGCCGGCGACACTATCTTAACGTGAATCCTGCCGTGCCATCCTTCGTCCGTCTTGATTGCGGCGTTCGGAAAGGCATTCCGCAACACATTCACTACTTGCTCGGCTAACTGAGCGGACCCGTTTTGCATGACCAATGCGTCACTCCTTCCTGGCTACACGTCTATTACGCCTGGTTGGAGCCAATCCGTGGCGCTCCGGACGGCTCTTATGAAGAGCTCTGCTTCAACCCTACTTGGATAATCAGAGGCGTACCGCCACTCCGTCCGCCATGCACTCAGTTGACCCCAGAGCTTCGGCTCGTAGCCCGGGCGGGTCGCAAGATCAGTCAGTGCAACGAGGAGTCCTATGCTATGCCCTGCCGACGTATGCGCGATATCCTTGATTGGGGGCTCGCCACGACTCGCACGCCTCTCGTTGATTTTGCCCTGTGCCCCCGATAACGACTGGGTGCCCTCCTGGTCGATCAAGTAGGCCTTTAACATACATTCTACGGCATATCCCGCGAGATACATGGCCCCGCGGAGGTGCCTCCGATCTGCGTCCGAGCTGTTAGGATTAACGCGGGGCTCTGTAAGCAACTCCTCGGCATCCCGCAACCGCCTCGGACCGCTCTTCATAAAATCAGCTATTCCCTCGTTTGTCGCCACTTCGCCACTGCCCTCCGCGTAGAAATCCGCTCGCGCTACACTGCGGTGTCGCCCGGGCACGTCCAGCTCAGCCTAGTTCGTCTCGATGATCTCAACATTGGCGCGTGGCACGGTTACGGTACGCCCGTCTGCGATGCGCGCGTCGAGCACTCGCACCATCGTCTCTGAATCCACCTTCACGAGCGCGCGCGGAAGGGCCGCGACCGTTCCGAGCAGCCCGAAGTAGGGCTCCCGGATGATGCGAATTGGCGTCCCGATGTTCAGCTCACCCGCGTCGGCGGCCGCGGACTCTGCCTCCGCCTTTCCGGTCGGAGCATCCGCCATCGGAACGATCACCTCCGGGCGGATGACGCCGGCGCGTATCTGCGTCGCTCCGTTGATCGATGCCGTACGGCCCGCAAGAGACTGAAAGAGCGCGAAGGTGCGCGCCGCCATCGAGATCGTACCGAATCCCTCGGTGATCACGAGCGTGAAGGCGATTGGCTCCTGGCCGGTAATCGCAACGCCTATGTCGTAACCGGGCTGATTCAGAGCGGCCGCCAGATAGTCCATCAGCTCTCGGTCGACTACCCCACCGCAAACGATACCGACTACGCCGAGGGCGGCTGCCCGCTCCAGTGCCGCGCGATTGACGTTCGACCCGCCGATCACGATCTTGCCCCGGTGCTCCAGGGTAAGCGTGTCACCCGTCATCGGCTGGTCCGGCCCCGAGACCGCGACGGCGATCTCGCCGAGCCGCTCGCCGCCTACGCCGAAGATCCCCTGCACGAGTGCGCCTTCGCAGGAGACAATGACGCCCTCGCTCGGTATCACCTTCGCGATTGTGCCACGGATGTAGGCCTCCTTATCGACTGGTGTAGGCGCTTCGCGGATACCGATGTGCCCGGTGGTCCGGGAGATCAGCTCGACTGTGCCCGAAACCGGTGACCGGAACTCGGATCGAAAGTACCGCCCGAACATCCCCTTCGTCTCTCCCAGAAGGTCACCTGCGGCGATCTGGTCGCCCTCCTTCACCTTAATAACGCTTTCGAGCTCATTCGGCTCGATCCCCATTCGCTCGGTAAGCTTCACGGTCTGCATGATGCCCGGCAGCTCGGTGCGCGCCACGATGGTATCGGGCGTCACGATGTCGCCCTCCTTCACGAGCACGTCGCCCTTCAGGGGAAGGCGGCGCAGCTTCTCGATAGTGGTGCGCGGGCTCACTTTCAGTCCGGGCGTATAAGCGGTTCCCAAGGCTGGCTCTCCCTCTCTCTCGTACAGCGACCACTCGGTTGTCTCGCCCGGCGGACCGCACCGCGGCCCCGCGCTCCATGCTATGGCTGGCGGAAGTCCTGTCGAATGCGCGTCTGCACCGACTGGTCCGCGAAGAGGATCACCGTCTCCGCGTTCTTCGGATCGTCTGCGTAGTGCGGGAATGTGAGCGACTTGAGGAGGTCGTCCATCGCCTGCTCATTCACCTGTGCAGGAATTGGAGTATGGGCGTTGCGCCCGACATTCGGGCGCTCAATCAGCAGTACCAGATCCGCTGGATCGATCCGCTTCCCCTTGCTCGGCTCACCGTTTGGCTCCAACAGGTAGTTCGAAGCCACGTCGTTGTAAACGTAGCCAACCGGGCCATCGTCGCCAGATCCGCGGAGGTAGGCCTGAGGTCCGCCTGGCGTGTTGGGGGGCGAAGAGAGGTAGCCCGCGACCTTGTCGGTCCACTGATCGGCCGGTGGAAGACGATTATCCCAGTCGAGCGAGTAGCTGCGCATCGCCAGGTAGAGGGCATGCATGTTGGTCTGCGTCACGACCACGTCGCGCCGTGACTTGAACGAGACCGCCGATCGGTAGATTCCGAACCCGAGCGCTCCCAGAATAAGCAGAATAACCAGCGCGGTCAGAACGCTGAGCTCCCGTTGACCGAGGCGCAGAGTCGCCTTCAGTTCGGGCCTTACTGGTGTCTCCGACATCGGTCACCTACTCCGGGGCGGGGATGTTCATCGCCCGCAGCCACTCACGCAGTTTTGCAATGCGAGCCCCATCGGCGGCGGGCAGCTGGAGCGGCCTGCCGCGTGTGTCGATGATCACGCCAGACACCCCGCCGCGTACGGTCCGCTCAATCGGCTTGCCTTTTCCCTCGCCCAGGTCGAACCCTCGGGCTGGCGTAACCCTCATGCTCACCGACTTCGGCTCACCCGACTCGCCCTCCTGGAACCCGAGCGGGAGCACACGGATCGTTCCAAACGGAATCGCCTCCGTCTGGCCGTCCCATTCCAGGGTCAAGCAGGGCTCGCCCTCCTTCGCAACTCCCACAGGCGCAATACACTCGCCCAGGTAGATAAGGCAGTCACGCTCGAACACCTGCGTCGCGGCCTCCGGGTGAATGGTCGAGAGAATCCCGAGCTGGGGCATCATGAAAATCGAGTCGACCGTGAGCTGGGTGAAGCCTTCCGGCTGATAGGCGTCCATCATCATCAGCGCGGATTGCTCGCGCCGGGGCGCATGCGAGAGGACTCCCCCAGAGCCGACCACCATGTCCAGCGACATCATGTTGACGAGAGTCTGCCCGCTCCCCTTCTGCGCGAAGATGTTGCCAACGTTCTTCTCCAGGGCGCCCCCTGTTAGCCCGCGGGCAAGCGACTTATGGTGATCGAACGCGAGACGCAGCGCCTCGCGGCTCACGGCCTGTTCGATCTGAAGGTCTTCCAGTCGCTGGGGAATGGTAGTGGGCCGGATCATCTTGTTACGAAGCTGGTTGCGCAGCTCAGCGTCGGAGACGCTGAACGGAAGCCAGCGCTTGATGTTCTCGACGCCGGCTTCAGTTAGTACGTTGCAGATGGAGTAGGACATGCCGAGGTTTGCGGAGACCGTGCGATTGAAGATCCCGCTGAAGACCGAGAAGACGTCTGTGGTAGCTCCGCCAATATCGACTCCGAGTACATTGATTCCGCGCTGCCGGGCGATCGTCTCCATGATCTTCCCAACGGCGTTGGGAGTCGACATGATGCCGGTGCTCGTCCAGCCCGAGAGCTTGCCATAGCCGGGCGCCTGCTGCATCACATGCTCCAGGAAGAGCTCGTGGATCGCCTCGCGCGCCGGAAGCAGATTCTCCCGCTCCATTGTCGGACGAAGGTTCTCCACCTGTCGCAGAGACACCCGATCCTCCAGAAGCTCTGCTACCTGCGGGTATGCCTTTTTGTTGCCTGCATAGATTACGGGGAGAGCGAGGCCGATCCCGAGGCGGGGCTTCGGGTCGGCGGAGACGAGCATCTCTGACATCTCCACCAGGTGGCTCACGGTGCCACCGTCCGTCCCACCCGACATCAGGATCATATCCGGCCGGAGCTGCCGCAGGCGTTCCACGCGCTGGAAGTCCTTGCGCCCGTCGTCTACAGCGATCACGTCGATAATGATCGCCCCTGCGCCGAGCGCAGCCCGCTGCGCGGACTCGGCGCTCATGGCTTTCACCACGCCGGTAACCGTCATCTGGAGGCCGCCGCCCGCGCTGGAAGTCGAGAGGTAGAGATCGACGCCGGTCGTCCCGTTGCGCGCGGGCGTCATGGGCTGGCCCGTTTCGCCCAGAATAGTTTTACCGCTCAGCTCCTCCACTTCGCGGACCGCATTCATTACCCCGACGGTCACGTCGTCGAAAGGCGCTTCCACCGTGGTGGGCGCTTCGCCGCGAACCGCGAGGCGATAACCGCCGTCGGGCTGTCGTTCGATCAGGATGGCCTTGGTAGTGGTGCTGCCACAGTCGGTGGCGAGGATAGAACGCACCTGGGAGGGGTCGGAAAGCTGGGGATC
>JBBRJW010000197.1:0-5883 GCA_038218705.1 Chthonomonadales bacterium
TTTCGCTCCATCCGCGTGGCGGACCTGCAACCGCTCACAAGCTGGAACGATCTTGAGGCACTGCTGCCGCCGGCTTCCTCATCTGCGCCCCCGGCGCTCAAAGTTTCCACGGCGAGAGCTGCCCCGCCCAACGAGAGCGAGCGCCCTGCCCTCACCCCATCGGCAACGGTTGCACCGTCGGCTGACAACTCCGATGAGAGACGAGCCGAGGCCGACCTATGACAGCGGAATACCCTGTTCCCACGGACGGATATTCGCCCGTGACACCACGCGCGCCGCAGGGAGTCGAAGCGCACGGGTCCGCCGGTTTGTCCGCGCCCCCCGCGCCGGCAGTGTCTCTGCCCGTGGCGCTCACAACCGCCCGGGCCGCCGGTATCGCGGTGTACCGAAAAGACGGCCGTATACGTCTCTCCTGGGCGGAACGACGCCAGGACGAAGGAGAAGCCCTCCTGCTTGCTCTCGGCTCTTACAAAGCATCGCTGCTCGCCGCCACTGACACCCTGCCCCCCGACATCCCCCCGGGGATGAAGGCCGAGACGGGGACCGGCTATGACGCGCGATCTGATGGCAGGGAGTGGGTTGGGTACGCGGTCGCTCGCAGCGAACTGCAATCGTGGCACAGACGCGGTGCGCGCTTCGCCTTGATCGGCGGGCGGCTCTTCGTGTTCGCGGTTCCTGGGCTGATCTCCGCAGGCGCTGCGCGCTGGTACGAAGACGAGGGCGAGGCCACCGGTACGATTGTGGCGCGCTCCGACCTGGGGCTCTGCTGCAGCTGCGGCCGCTCTACTGCGGCTGCTCCGCTCCCCAGGCGCACGTACTGTGCCGGCTGCTACCGTCGGCTAGACATGGTGGCGGATCCGGTTGAGACCGTGCGGGGCGCGCTACTCGAAGCGCCGAGGGACGGGGCGGTAATCCCGTACACCCCGGCCAATGTGACCGCGCCACTCAGCAAACCGCCATGGGAGCGGGGAACCGGATAGAAGGGGAGGGATGATGGCGGAAGGCTGGGAAGCGTCATGTGCTGCTCGATGTGGGGGAGGGAGGAGGAGTTCTCGTCTTCCTCCCTCCCGTCCGTCTGCTTCGTTCACTGTCTGCGCGCTACGCATCGATCGACACAGAGCGCGAACCCGGCAGGAACGCGTTAGAACCGGGGCGCTGCGCCCGCGTGTCGGTTGATCGTCATATCGAGCGCGCCGTTCGCAACGTCGGCTATCGTGCCCCGCTGGGACGCCTGTCCGAGCCGATTGCCAGTGGCTCCCGTCGGACCCTCCCCCCCTTGCTTCTTCACCGCCCGAACCTTGCAATAGGGGGGCCAAGATGCCCGATTACAGGCTGAAACAGCGTCAGGGAAGGCCAGGTCGGCACGGCAGCTGCCGCGATATAGGCGCGCATTCCCGGCGGACGGCAGGTAATCGGCGCGGAATAGCCAGGGTAAGCGGGTTGATCGGAGCGTAAATGACGCGTAAAGTAATCAGTTAATCCCCTGATTACGACGGGGAATCGAATGCAGGGCGCCGCTGATGGGAGCGGGCGAGGAGGGCGGCAGAAGGGCCGCAGGGGAGCATAACCGACAGTAACTGACAACATATTGTCAGTTACATGCGCGATACGGACAAACACTTGAGTCTGTCTCACTCACCTTCCCCCTACGTAGGGGGATTCAACGCTAGTTTATCAGGATTTATGACCGAATGTAAGCATAGCGGGGGGCGGTTTGGAGCGACTTCCGGCAACCGGAGGAGCGCGCCAGCCGTCTACTGTCGGCGTCATCCTGTTCTCTGACGATGAGCGCGCGTCCGCTGCTGTCCGACCAGGCGCGCCATACATAGCCCGGTAACGATCTGCCGGCGCAGCGCTTGCGGGGAAGGTCCCCACATCACGCCGAAGCCTGCGGCCAACCCCTGGGATGGGGCGCGAGAGCGCGGGTCCGTCCTGACTGCTCGCCCGTGCCACCACGCGCCCCGCTCAGAGGCCAAACTCTCCAAGTCGGCCGTTTTCCCCTTGCGGCATCGATGCGCCGTCTCCGGGCACGAGCCGCAAGCCTGAAGCGCGCCAGCCGATGCGAGCGACGGTTACTGTCTCGCCTGCTCCCTGTCCCCCCCTGCTTACCTTCGCGGAAGCCGCCGGCACGGCAGGACGCTGCCGACAATGGCCGAGGGAGAGCGCAGGCAGTCTTCACGCGGCCGAATCGGAGTGTGTACCGCTTCCGTGATGCGGAGGGACTGACGGCAGGGCCGCAGCTGCGATCGGCCAGGCCGCAGCCGGCGCTGCTACTCCCCGACTTCGGGCGCGGCGCGCTCTGAGACTGTAGCGCGCGCCAACGACAGCGGCAGGAGCGACCCGGGCGAATTCGGGCCGCGGGATCTGGGACCCCGGGGCGCAGCGCCAGGGCGGGCGACCCTGGGGGCCGCCGGGCAAGGAAGCGTACTCCGGGTGCGCGCTGGTGCCATCGATCGGCCCTGTGCCACATGGCGACGGGGGCGCGCAGCGGGGCTTCATCCTCGGGCATTCCCGGCAGGAACGAGGGCGGCGCGTGGTCAGGTTACGGCCAGGCCTCCTGTGCGGCGCCCATGGCTCCACGCGCCCCGGAGGGAACGGCAAGGGACACGGGCAGGCAATGATGCCCCCCGGCCGGAAGCGGGCGCGCTCCCGGTCAAAGGCCGGTTAGAGCCTGCGGGAGTCGGCGGTTAGAGCCTGGTTCTAACCCGCTGGAAGACGGAGAACCAGTACTGTTATGGTACTGTAACCGTGTTCTGTAGGGGTTCCATTCTGGGTAATGCGCGCTGCCGGTTAGATGCTGGTACTGTAACCCGCGATTAGGCCATATGATCCGCTATTAAGCCGTTTCAGTCGGTTAGAGTGCCAGGTTGTGGCCCTGGAGGTCGTCGGTTCAAGTCCGATCAGTCGCCCTTTTGACGGTTGATTCTCCCCATACCATCGAGCGAGCGCTCCCATTTGGGAGCGCTCGCTCGTTTACTAGTAGGAAGAGGGATCGGTGAATCGTTCAGCGGGGTGGTCATCGAAGAGCGGGCCAAGACCGATCTGCGCGATGTAGAGCGTGAGGAACATCGCCCGGTGCGAGAGGGGCTGATCCGGGCGAAAGCGAAGGCCCTCCGGGCCGAGAGCCGACGCGCCGTCCCAGATGCGCGACTCGATGAACGCCGAGGCGAGCACCGCCGCATCGCGGCGCGTGCGATCGTCTGCCAGATCGGAATAGGCCAGCGGAATCGGTGTGTTGCGGCGCATTTCGGGCAGCAGGGCGGCGAGCCAGTGGGCGATCTCGTCGCGCCGCGCAGGCTCTGCCGAGGGGGCGAGCGCAGTCAGGTCAGCCACGGCCACAGGATCCGCCGGCAGCCCCATGTAGACCGAGCCGCCCGCCTGTGGGTATGCGCCCCGGCGGACTGGATCTCGCCGCTGAGCTGCGGTGACGGTTTGGCCGGGTGGGGGAACGGCTGCGCGGCCAGCAAGCCTGAGGAGCCAGGAGCGCATCTCCGCGCGAGTAGTCGGCGCATCGGGCTGGAACTTGTCCCCGTCCGGCGCGAAGCCACGGGTTGCGAGGTATTCAATCTCCCGATAGTCCGGGTCGGAGGGCGCGACATCCGGGAAGTAGCGCAGGATCACGCTCTGATCGCCGCCGGTGAGGTTGGCGGCATGCGGGAGCAGCGCCTGCTGGATCTGCCGAACTGGCAGCTCCCGGGGAGCGCGCCCGTAGGCGAGGGCGAGGGCAGCGCCAATCCCCGCAGCCTGTCCGAAGGCCATTCTCTCCGGCTCCATTCGAAAGGTCCCATAGCTTACGTGGGTGGATGAGACGGCTGTGGTGACCCAGAGGTTATCGAGGCCCCGGGGAATGAGGATCCCAATTGGAAGCTGGTTGACCGGGGTCTGTTTGACGAGCCACCACTCCCCCTCGCCCAGATCGGGCGTTGACCAGTCTGTCTTGGGCCGGACGGCGTGGGAGTCCATCGGGTAGTCGCCGATGCCGATTGATTCCGGCCGAACCGTATCGGAGCCGCGGACGATATCGGTCTCGTCGGGAAGCTGTTCTCCCACTATTCGGCGTGCCTCGCGGACATAGAGGAGCGGGGGAAAGCCGCCGGTGTCGCGATACTCGTCGTCCGGCAGACCGAGGTCTTTCTGCCCCTGTACGGTCTGGATATAGTAGAGGTAACCGAGGGCCCGATCCCGGTGCAGCGTCTCGATGCGCTTGCGCTCGGCATAGCCGGCGTTCGGATAGGCGTAGTTGGCGCCCTGCAGGTCCGCGCCGTGCGGGTGCTCGTTAAGCTCGTACTTGGAACCCGGCATTGTGCCGGAGGTGGCGTTCCAGGAGGTGGCCCATGGCTTGGCGTGCGTAAAGTCCTCTTCGCGATAGCCCGGCGGGCGCGCTATCGTTCGATCTTCGCCCGGGTACCGCTTCACGGTGACGAGGTAGGCGTAGGATTGTATCCGCCGGTCTCCCTCGCCGGTGGATCCCGGGAGTGCTTTGTCGTTGGCGCGGTCGTAGTAGATCACGCCGTTGTGCGGCTCGCGGGCGGAGCGCGGCTCGCGGCCAACCCGGAACGGCGCGCCGGCCCAGGCCGCGAGGTCCCCGCAGTCCGTCGCGTCGATTATCGTACGCGCGCCCAGGAGCGCCCGCCGGCCATCGGGCGCGCCATCTCTCCCCATCTCCTCCACCGCAATGGCCCGAATGCGCTTGCGGCCGGGGGACGTTGCCTCGGTCACAACCCCGGTTGGCCGGACGTTTCGGTAGAGGGTAATGCCGGGTGTGGAGTAGAGGAGCTCCTTCATCGCCTGCTGTGCGATGCGCGGCTCGTACTTGATACCGCTCTGCTTCACGCCTTCCGCCGCGTAAAGCGCTACGACGCGATCCCGGAATCGAACGAAGAAGCCGCTGGCGTGTTCTGGCCGGCGAATGTCGGTGGCGCTCAGCCCGTTTGCCGGCATGCCTCCAACACGCGTGGTCGGCTCGATCAGGGCGACCCGCAGTCCGTGGCGTGCCGCTTCGATTGCTGCCGCAACACCACTGGAGGAGGCTTGAGCCACCACGACATCGTACTCGGCATCGATGGCTGGCCTGCGTGCAGCAGCCGCGCTTTGCGGCAGGGGCAGCATGGCGCGCTCGGTGTAACCCCGGGCCTCCGAAGTCTCACCGCCGTTAAGCGCGCTCACGGTATACCGGTAGGTCTGGCCGGCCGAGGCGGTCTGGTCGTCGAACTCCCTCGCGTCGGCGGATGCGACCGCCAGTTCTCGGCCGTCGCGCTCCACCCGATAGCCCGATGCACCGGGAGACGGGAGCCAGCAGACACGGACCTCCGTGGGCGAAACCGCGAGGGCCTCTACCGATCGGGGCGGCGCGGGCGGGGCCGCGCTCGCCGCACACGCCAGGGAGATTCCCCACGCGGCGCACGCTGCAGTCAGAGCCATCGAGATACTTCTCATTGCAGATCCTCCGGGCGGCCTCCACGCCTGACAATGCTCTCGAACGCCGCCGCATAGTGCGGGTTGGGCGCGACGTGGTAGCGCCGCTCGCCGCCCTCCCGGGTCTCGGCGAAGGCGATCGCTCCGAGGTCTTCCAATTGGTTCAGGGCGTACTCCAGCAGCTTACGGTCCCGATCATCGGCTGGCCGCAGCAGGTCGAAAACAATTCCCACGGTGTGATAGTCGAAGTCTGCCGGCGGGCCGTCACCGGGCGCGGGTCCAACTGGCGGCATGGGCCGCGCGGGCTGAGGCCCCGGGTGCAGGGCGCGGTTCTGCGAGACATACGTATCGGTGAGCGTGCAGTCGCCAACGGTGAAGGGCGCTCGCAGTCCGAGGGCTCGAGCGTTCGCGGCAACGAGCAGCAGTGCGCCCAGGGCAGGCGGCCGGAGGCGGCTCTATAGCTCTGCG
>JBBRJW010000198.1:0-5868 GCA_038218705.1 Chthonomonadales bacterium
ACCCCGGGCTGAGCGAGCGTGAAGCCGAGGGCCACTTGCGTCCAATCCGCCGGGGCAGGGTCGATGCCGAGGGCATTCAGATTGAGGCCCATTGCGGCGAATCGCTCGTGATACGCGCGGGCATAGTCCTGATAGAATCCCACCTGCGCTTCGATCGGCCGCCATGCTGCATTGGCGATCGGCCGCTTCACAATGACGCCCACGTTGTTCGCCCGTGCGACTGGCAACAGTGTATCAATGTTCATCTGGTCGGTGATGCTGATTGAGGTCTCGACGACCGCGACTTCCGGGTGCGCCGCTGCCACGGCAACCGCCTCGTTGTCGCCTGAGTAGCCCGCGAACCGGATTTTGCCCTGCTGTCGGGCCCTCGCCAGCGCCCCGATCGCCTCGCCCCGATTGAACGTCTCAAGGTCGCAGGAGTGGAGGAGCATCACGTCGATGTGGTCGGTTCGGAGGCGCTTCAGGGCCCGATCGATGGTGGCTCCGATTACGGTTGGCGACCATGCTTCCCCGGGCAGGTCGTCGAATGCCTGCCCGCACTTGGAGATGAGCACGAAGTCGCCGCGCCGCTTACTCACCGCCATTCCGATGGCTTCCTCGGATCCCGCGTAGCCCGCGGCGGTGTCGATGACATTCATTCCGGCATCGAGCAGAAGGTTCAGAATAGCAGCGATTCGGTCCTGATCGATCTGAAGCAGTCCGATTGGCGCCGCGCCGAAGCCGAGCGGCGAGACTTTCAGGCCAGTGCGCCCGAGAGTGCGAGTTTCCATGAAGCACCTCCAAAACCATTTGTAAACGATCTGGCTCGTTCCTACCTCTTGCCCGGGTAGTCCTTCCCGACGTACTCGAAGGCTTCCGGCAGCGTCTGCTGAACGGCTCGCCCGTCGACGTGGCCCGCGCCGCGGGCGAACACATACTGGTAGTGGTAGCCCTTCGCCTTCAGCGCAGCCGCCATTCGGTTGTTCGCCATGACCCAGTTGTGGAGGGTCGCCTCTTCGTCGTGAGAGCGGTTGTCATTCTCGCCGACCTCCATCCAGATACGGAGCGGTTTTACCCGGCTCTGAGGGATGAACTTCTCATGATAGGTCCATGCGCCATGTGGATGATCTGGATGTGTGGGCGATTCCTGGTTAACATAGGTGCCGGAGTAGGTGAGCACGCGATGGTAGAGCTCTGGATGATACCAGGCCATCGTAAAGGCGCACGCGCCTCCCGAGCTGCCACCCATTGTCATCCGGGCGCGAGGATCCTTCGTAAGCAGGACGCTCGCCTCCTTCTCGACCCGCGGCAGAACCTCGCTCTCCACGAATTCGGCGTACTGACCGGAGACCGTGTCGTACTCGAGCCCGCGCTCGCTTCCCTGAGCATCGCCGCCGCCCGAATCGATGAAGATCCCCACCATGGCGGGTACTCGCTTGTCGGCAATCATATTATCCAGCATGGTGGGGATCTGGCCGCCGCCCATGCTGTCCTGCGAGATGAAGAAGGGCTCCCGCTTGCCTTCCTGGTACCCCGGAGGGACGTAGACGCTCACCCGACGGAAATAGGGGACCACCTGGCCCGGAGCGTTCTTCGCGATACCGGAATAGATCTTGCTATCGGTGGACGCCATCGTGAAGCGGATGACCTTGCCCTGAGGCACACCGTCGCGGCGGGTGAGCTCTGGCGCTGGCGTGTAGTCCGGTCCCACCAGATAGTCGCCATCGCCCGCAGAGATAGAGACCGGCGTCGTATTGGTCGGCCTGCCGTCGCCGGCCTGCGCATTCGAAGCCGTCGGCAAGAGCGAAAGCGCGCCTAGCGCTGTCCAGAGCGCGACGCTGCGGAATTGTGTGGTCAACTGGTCCTCCTTCAGGCAACTCACTCGTCTGGATCGTTCAGCAGTGTCTTCTGTGGGCGATTCACCGGAGCAGACTTGATCGGCGCCTCGTAGGCGCGCGCGCCTGCGGCGGGCGACTGCTCCGCGACCACAAGTAGGGTCGATATGAGCCCGGCGTCCCGCGCCGTCCGGATGTTGTCGGCGTCCAGCTCGGTTCCCGCCGCCAGCACCACATTGCCGCGGGTATCGGTGATATCCATGCTGAGTACGCGACCGGTGTAGCGCTGCGCCTCTGCATACTCCTCGACCGAGTCGAGAAGCTGCGCTTCGCGGCCGGTATCGGTCTTTTGGTACTCGTGGGAGAGTTTCTCTTTCACGTCCTGAGCATGCGCCGCTATAGCTGCGCCAGCCAGCGCGGAGAGCTTGCCGGCGGCACGAGCGCGGGCAATTGTAGCCTCGTCGATCGTCTGACCCGCGTCGACGATAAGCCCGCCCGCGTCGTCAGTCACGCTCTTCCCGGCAACCTTACCCAGCGAGACCGCCTCCTGCTGGCGCTCCAGAGCATCTCCGGCCTTGCCGAACATCCGCTGCAACCAACCGGTCTTTTCGGCCATGGGAACAGTCCTTTCGATATCAGAGGGGATTATCCCTTTGTGCGTGATTGATAATGCCCTGGTTTATGCTGCGCCAATGAGCGACTCGGGCCCGTGGCGCCGTGGTCCGGTGAGAGCGCAGGAGGTGCGGCCCACCGTGCCAAATAAGTGTGGAATTGGAAACCGCAGCCACTCTCCATTCGGGATAGTTCGACCGGTATCCTGTCTCAGTGAGTGAGGCTGCGCAAAGGCCCCATTGGCGCAACGCTCCCGGCGCAGAGAGTTCGGTAAGCCTGCGCGGCAACCGTTTCGACCCGCTCCAGGATGTCGCCCTGATCTGAGGCCTGAAGGTCCCAGAGGCCCATATGGAGCAGGTATCTGTCGGGCGGGAGTGCGCCGCGAAGATATGCCCACGTAACGAGCGAGAAGAGTGGCCAGTAGGTGTACCCGACGAGAGGAACGCCCTCGGCCCGAAGCTCGTCTACGGCGCGCGCCGATTGTTCGATCCATCGTACCCGTGCGGCCGGCAGGCCATTGCTGGCAGTCTCCGTGCACATCAGAGGGAGCCCGTATCGGTCGGCGTACAGCCGGGTGAGCGTGGAGAAGGTTTCTGCCCCGCAGCGCCGAATGCGCGCCCTCACTCCGCCCGGAGTTCGTACAAGGTGCTTCTCGCTGAACATCGGGTACATGTTGTAGCCGACAACGTCTGGCCGAACGCTGTTGCTCTGGAACCATTCGACTTCCGATTCGGGTACGGCATGCTTCCGCAGCCACGACGCGAGCCGGCTCCCGGGCGAGACCCGGCCCTGCACGAGGTCGAGCGCGCAGAAGACGATCTCCTGGCGAGTTTCGGTCTCCTCCGTGAGTGTGGAGTCTGATGTCCGATAGAGATCCGTGGCATCCACATGAAAGAAGCGCGCCTCGGGCGATACGGATGCAATGGCCCGCTGGGTCTCTACGATGCCCCGCGAGAGCGCGACGAGCATTCTGGCGAATGCAGACCAGCTCCGGCCATAGGGCGGCCACCAGCCCAGCCGCGCGGCGTACCACGCGTGGACCCTCGGCTCGTTGAGCGGCGTGTACCAGTAACACCTTCCCTGGTAGCGCTCCGCGAATGCATGCGCATACGATGCTACACGAGCGGAATAGTCGGGGGAGAAGAAGGAGCCCTCGAGCCAGGCGGGGGCGCCATAGTGCACAAGGTCCACAATCGGCTCGATCCGATGGGCGTCCAGGAGCTGATCCAGGGCGCGATCCGTCCAGGTCCAGTCGAACACTCCGGGCGATGGCTCTACCCGGTACCAGGGAACTCCCCACCGGGCCGCTGTCACACCGAGCGTCGCCATGAGGTTGAAGTCAGGTTCGAACTGCTCGTAGTGCTGGGTGAGCGCGTATTCATCTAGACTCCGCCCGGTTCGGCTGTCCGGCTGACATATAAACGTGTCCTCGACGCCCGCGGCCCACAGGAAGTCTGTTGAGCCAGGATTTGTGGAGGGCAACCGGGGTGGTTTGCGCATCGTCGTCATCGCCGAAGTGTGGGCGGCTTGCTGGTTGACCGGTAGTGTGGAACCATCGCTTCGACCTTCGCGTTGAGCTCTCGTAGGGCCTCTGCCATGGGGCTGTGCAGCACGCGCTGCCAGCGGCCGGAATCGTTCGCGGCGCGATAGAGGTCGAAGAGTCCCATTCCGAGGGGCTCACCGCCAGAGTGCCAGTCGAACATATCGATGACCGGATAGAGGCACAGCCCCTGCAGCTCTACGCCGGCGCGCAGCGCTCGCAGGCACTCATCCCCGATGTCGCGCAGCCAGCCCGCACGGAGATCGCCATGACTGGAGGTCTCGCTCACAATAATGGGCCGGCGATATCGCTCATAGACCTGGATGAGAAGGTCGCCAAACGGAGTGTGCCGGGGATCCGCCGGGCCCACGATGGAGAGGGGGCGCGTATGCTCCCACTGGTTGTACCCGTAGTAGTTCACCCCCACGATATCGAGGTGGCGCAGGCTCCCGCCAAGCGCGGGCTCCTTCGCGCCACCGAGCATATCCCAGGCCTCATGCACGAAGTGATAGTTAAAGTGCTCCGCCTCGCCATGGAGCCAGTTCGCGTCGCGGGGCGCCACCACCTTGACGAGCGGGTCCGCGTGAACGAACCGAGCCCGGGAGTCGACGCTCATGATTGCGTCCATGCCGGCGATGGAGGCGCGAGCCAGTTGGCGCTTTAGCTCCGGGCCGCGCCCTGCCGCATGGGGCGCAAAAGTCGCCTGGTCTCCGGCGACCCACGCGAAGTAGCTGATCTCATTGATGGGCGTGTAGAAGGGGACTGCCAGGGATCGCGCATTTACCAGACGTGCGAAATCGTAACAGTAGTCTGCAAAGCGAATGATGAAATCGTCAGAGAAGGGATCGAGGTCATCCGGGTAACCATAGTGGAAGAGGTCCCAGATGACAGTCATGCCTTCCGCGTCAGCGGCCTCTAGAAACGGGACTACGGACGAGAAGTCATGTCGGCCCTGGCCCTGATCGACAAGGTTCCACCGGACTCCGTCGCGAACGGCATGCACGCCAAGCTCGCGCATGCAGCGGTAGTCCTCGCGCACGAACCGGTCGTGCTGTGTGAGGGCGAGTTCATCGATGCGGCGGTGGTCGCGGTTAATCGGGGTGGAGCATTCAAACCCTGCAATAACAAAGCTCGGGAGGAGCGGTCGGATCATAAGGTAGCCTCCGGGTGTTGCGTTCAACTCCACGCGGGAGCAAGCCAGGACAATCCTGTGTCTCATTACGCCCCGTTAATTAAAGAGGCCACTGTCGAAAAGCAGACGGGGAGACCACGGCCATTGTTCCGCCAATCCTACTCGGGTACAGAGCAGAGCGGCCCTCCCCGGGTGGGGAGGGCCGCTCTCTTCACGCCCCGATCAATTGCTGCGACCTATGGAAGGGACGTCGCGGCAGGGTTAACTATCGGGTATTCGCCGGTTGTGCCACTGCTGGCAGGGCACCGGATTTTGCCAAGCGGAAGATACTTGGCATGCCCGTCCGCAAAGGCGAAAATGCTGCCATCATGGCGAGGCTGATTTCCGTTCTGTCCGGCGAGCAGAACGCGCGCGAGGTAGTTGTTCGGGTAGGTTGCGTTGTTGGTGCCGCCATTATCCCAGTCGTTGAAGATGCCGGCAAAGCGGTCATCCGCGAAGAGGACCACCTGTGCTACGCCATTGACGCCGCCCATGGCTGCCAGGGTGGACCAACCACGGCCCTGGTCGTAGAGGTACTCGTTGTAGCCATAGGAGACGTTGATGCGATTGGAAGCGGGCCCCTGAATGCTCGGAGTGGCGCTCGGGCAGCCGAAGACCTGCCAGTTCTTGATGTATGGCTGGATCATCGGCAGCACGTAGCACCAGCCATAATCGGTCCACTGCTGAGTGGCCCACATACCCCCGAAGTTGGTCGTTGGCATCGTCTCGTC
>JBBRJW010000199.1:0-5866 GCA_038218705.1 Chthonomonadales bacterium
CCTGCGCCACCGTCTGCCTGACGTATCCGTACTCACTGAGTCTGAACTGTTAACTGGTAGAAGCAGGAGCCGCCCTCGATGTACGCAATAGGGTAGACTACACCCCCCTTTACACGGCTGTGACCGGTGGCCGGATTGACATCGCTCGTTTGCTGCTGGAGGCCGGTGCGGGCGCGAATGTCGCTGCGTCCCGGGGCGAGACTGCGCTTATGGAAGCCGCCCGAAAGGGCGATCCGCTGATGGTGCAGCTCCTGATCGAGTATGGGGCGGAGGTCAATGTCGGCCATAAGTGGTCCAGTCCGCTCGCATTAGCCCTATCCGCAGGCCATGAGAGCGTCGCCCAGCTCCTGAGGGATTGCGGCGCGGACACCCGAGCGCAGGAAGCGCCCCTGACTCCGGATGACTTCGCTGCACTCGCGCGTGATCTGCCGGGCGCAATGTCTCAGGAGGACCTGGATACGTTGACGCGGCCATCTCGCTCGCGATCAGGTGGGGATGAAGATAGAGATGGAAGGAGCGGGCCGAAGCCCTCTGGGTCATAATCCTGCTCGCCTGTCCCACCCATCCCGGCCGGTGCGCGAAGTAGTGCGCCCCCCTGACCCCCCAAATTTGGGGGGAAAGGGGGCGCACCGTCCAGAGGGCTACCGACGCGAGCTTGCCGATCTGCGCGCTCGTCGGAACGGGGGCCGCAGGTCGCGCAACCGTCCGCGCGCTCGCCGAACATGGGCACGAAAAAGCGCCCCGGGCGGCGTGCCCGGGGCGCTCAGGAAGCGGTAGCTCTGGCTTAGAACGCCACCTGGAAGTTGCTCAGCAGCATGGAGCGCGGCTTGCCCCAGAAGGCGACCCCGCCCGCGCCCGGGTCTTCGCGGATGTAGTTGAGCATGACCTTTGCGTTGTGGCCCAGCAGGTAGTAGTTCACGCCGAAGGTGTACTCGCGCAGGGAGTTGTCGAATGCGTCAACCGTCGTGCCGTTTGCCAGCGTGATCGCCGCAGTGGATCCATCCGGGCGTACGGCGGGCGACCACATGTCGTAGCGCCCGAAAAGCTGCCAGCTCTTGCTCAGGCTGTGCGCGTAGAGCGCGTAGCCGCCATTGGCGAGACTGCCGCCAAGTCCAGCGCCGGGCGCGCCGGCGGCGTAATCGCGGGCGTATGCGCCCTCGATCTCGAGCAGGTGCGGACCAGACTGCCAGATGGTGGTGAAGCCAGCGCGGTCACGCCCCTCCGCGGGCTTCGAGTCGCCTATGTTGGTGCCGCCCCAGAGCCCGAGGGTGAGGTGATGCGCGGGTGAGACATAGAGGCCCGCGTCGATGAACTTCTGTCGATTGGAATCGACCACGCTCTGCGTCGCGCCGTTGTCATTCCACGCGCCGACAAAAGCACTGACAGGGCCGGCCTTGTATCGAAGCACCGCGCCCGTATCGTATGCGTTGCCGATTCTGCCAGCGTTCTTGGGCAGATCCTCGCTCATGATCGAGCGGGCCACGGTGAGCAGCTGCCCGGATGTGCGAGTTCCCTCTTCACTCAGGCCTGTCTTCTGCTGGCCAATCTCAAAGCGGAACCTGGGTGTGAGCTGGTACCCAATAAACAGGTCGAGGAGCGGCGCGGCGCTTCCGGTCCCGGTCGAAGGCAGGTTGAAGATCCCGGTATAGTCCACCCGGTTAACCGGGCTGCCCTTCAGGATGATCTCACCGCGGCGGAGCCGGAAGGTATCTCCCGGGCCACCGCCATAGTTGCGGCCCGGCGCAGCTGCGCCATTGCTTGCGCCGCCGGGGGCGTTCCCGAATGGATTGCCGTACCAGATCTGGAAGAGGCCGCCTAGTCGGAGCTTGCCAACGTTGACATCTACCTTCTTTGCGAGCGCTGCGTTGGTGGCCGTCTTCAGCTCGGAGATCGACTTGAGGCCCTGGTCGGCCAGCAGGTTCACGTCCCCAATACGCTTCTCATCCGCGCCCATCCGCGTATCGAAGCCATTAACCTTGTCGTTCAGCCCGCCGACTTCTGTTTTCAGGTCGCCGATGTCGGCCTTGACCTTCTCCATGTCGGTGCCGATGACCGTCAGCTCGGCTCGGAAGTCATCGACCAGCTTGCGCACTTCGGCGAGCTGCTCGGGCGTGACTCCCTGAGCTGGCGTGCCGGCAGATCCCTTGTCGGCCTTCGCGCCAACCAGGTCATCGACACGGGCGAGCACGCGCTGGATGACGACGGCCATCTCGTAGCGAGTAACCGTTCGCTTGCCGAAGAAGCCGCCCTCCGGTGGGTAACCCTTGATCAGCCCCTTAGAAGCCAGATCATCGACCGCGGAGTAGGCCCAGTGGCCCTGGGGAACGTCCTTCGGCGCATCGGCTCGAACCGAGCCTGGAAGGCCAAGGATTGCGAAAAGCGCCGACGCAGACGCTGCCAAATAGTACTTCAGTCTCACAATGCCCTCCCAAACAATTACTGCCGGTAGCCCGGTTCTCCCCATCGGCACAGTGTGCCAGGGCCCGTCGGTTTTGCGGTGAAGTTGTGATTGCTCTCGATGGGCGCGCTGTCGCCGTATGTGGCGAGGGAAGCTTGCCCTTCCTGATCCTCGGACAATATCGAGTTCCTATGCAGGGGAAACTGGATGTTCTAACCCTCCGTCCGCACAGTAGGCCCATTCTACCAGCCGAAAGGTACCTGGCTCCTCCGCCATTTGGCGTATCATTCGCGCTTCCCCGTCCAGAGAAGCACGGCTTTCGCGGGCCAGCGGCCCGGCAGGGTAAACTAATCTTCTAGGCGCATGCGCCGCACCAATTGTTGTCTGGAGCCTTTGCAGTGATGAAACGCCGTCTCCTTCTCCCCGTTCTTCTGCTCGCCTCGGCGGGTTACTTCTCTCGGTTCGCCCACGGGCAGCCCGCGCAGCCCCTTCCCGAAGCAGGCGAAGTCACGAGCGACCACGGGTTCCATATCACGCCCGGCGGGGCGGACACCCTGCACGTGTCCCTGCGCAGCTCCGGGGCCGCGCCAGTTCGCGCCTCGGTCCGGTGGGATCTGTTGGATGGCGATGGCAAGCCCGTGCGCTTCGGCCTGCAGGATGTCGCTCTTCCGGCCGGAGGCTCCGCCCCCGTAACGTTTGCATTCGACACCCGCGGGCTTCCCGAGGGCGAATACACGGCGCGCGCGGTCTGCACGGCGGGAGACCGCTCCGCCACGGTTGCCGAGCACGGGTTTGCCGTGGCCGGACCGGGGACCCTCTTCATTCTCTTTGACAAACAGCCCGTTTTGGGCGGCATCACGTATGATGCCGCGGGCGCGGCCACCGAGCAGGTCGACGTCAATGGCGCGAAGCACTGGGCGATTCGTGCGAACGATCCACACGGGGCCGATGCCTGGTGGCACTCCCTGCTGCTGCGCGTCGCGGATCCACGCTTCGCAAAGGGACAGATGCTCGCGGCCAATGTCACGGTCAATTTCTGGCACACCGCAAACGCGCCCGTGACCCTGATGGTCAATGCCGCCAGCGGCAGCCGCCAGATCGGAAGCGGCTGGGGCAATAACCCCGGCTGGCAGACCCTGCGGGCGGGCGTGGAGGACGCTCTGCTCGGCCAGCCACGGCGGAACGCAGATCCCAAGCTCATGGGAGCGGACGGCTGCGATCTGCGATTCAACTCCTGCAACGATCCCGCCTTCGTTCGCTCCGTCTTTGTTCAGCTCTCCGACCCCGCCTCGCCCTCTGATTGGTCGCGATATCTCACGCTGGAAAATAGCGCGAGCCCACACGGATTCGCGATCGCCCCGGGCGGCTCGGAGCGATTCGCGTTCACGCTCCACAACCTGGCGCGTGGGGGAGCGCGGGGCGCCGCAGAGTGGGTGCTGCTCGACAGCGCAGGCCGTACGGTCCGCACGGTAAAGGGCCCGCTCGACATTCCGGCGCAGGGCTCTGCCGATGTTTCCGCGGATATTGCCGCGGGCGACCTCGCCCCGGGCGAGTACACTCTGCGCCTGCTGGCTACGCCCACCGGCGCCACCAAACCCGCAGCCTTTGAGCGGTCGGTAGTCATTGCAGGGCCGGCGGATCTCTATCTGCTTTTCGACAAAGAACCGATCGCAAAGGGAATTACCTTTGATAAGGAGGGGATGCGCGCCGAAGAGGTAGAGGTCGAGGGAGTGCGCCGCTGGATCTGGCGCGCGGATAGCTCGCACGGCGCAGATCCGTGGATGCACTCGATTCCGATCACCATTACCGACCCGGCGTACACCGCTGGACGGCGGCCCGTGGTCGATATCGCCGTTACCTACCGCCACACGGCGAATGCGCCGATCTCTCTCGTCGCCGATACCGCCGCGGGCAGCCGCGAGGTTGCAGGCGGCTGGGGCAACAATCCATCGTTTCAGACCCTGCGCGCGGAGGTCGACGACGCGGTCTGGAAGCAGCGCAAGACGGGCGCAGACCCGAAGAAGATGCTCACCGACGGCTACGATCTTCGCTTCAACGCGAACACGGGCCCGGGCGAGCTCCGATCTATCTTTATCCATGGCTACGACCTCGACCATCCGATATGGTCCCGACTGCTTCGCTTTGAGGGAGTAGATGCCGGGCGCGAGCTCTTCCTCTTTGCACCTGGCGAGAAGCAGAGCTTCGCGCTCAAGCTCCGCAACCTCGCCAACGTTCCGCTGGGCGCGGCCTTCAGCACCCGACTGCTGACTGACCTGAGCGAGCCGGTCTGGAGCCGCACTGGGCGTGCGACCATCGCGGCACATGGCGCGGCGACCGTGCCTGTGGCCTTCGACACTGCCGGGCTCCGGCAGGGGGTCTACACGCTGGCCCTGGGCCTGCGCGACGGCGGCACGGACGTGGGCAAGGACCTGCTCGCGACGGAAGTGAACCTGATGGTTTCGGAGCGCTCCCCGCTTCCGAAACCGGGACCGGCCGAGTTCAACTATGGCCTCGATATGGGGCTCGATTGGCGCGATGCGCGCTTCCTGGAGTGGGCGCAGTTCATGGGCGTCGACCGGGTACGGAATCTCGGCTCGCAAGTCCCGGCCGAGATGGAGCAGGGATTGGCGGTCTATCGCAAGTACGGGATCAATCCCAACATGATGTTCGACCCGCCCTGGGATGCAGATGCAGCGCGCCGGAGGGAACGCACACAGGAGGTGGCGGCGCGCGCCGGAGCGATCGCAAAACAGTTCGCGGGGCGCATTCACTACTATGAACTTGGCAACGAGCCAGATCTCACCTACTTCTATCCCGGCCCCATGGAGGCGTATGTTGAGAGTTACGCGACCATCGCGCGGGCCATCAAGGCGGCGGACCCGGCGGTGGTGGTAATGAACGGGGGACTATGCTTTGTGGGCGACGAGGGCTACCACCGCGCGAGAGTCTTCGCGCAGCTTGTACCGACGGACGCAATCGATGCCTTTGCCTACCACGGGCACGGCCCCGGGAGCGGCTCCGAGCGCGCCGCGCATGAGCGTATGGCGCGCGAGGCCGAGAAGTCGGGGAAGAGCCGCCTGCCGCTGATCGAGACGGAGTCGGGCGTTTCGGCGCATACCCCGGCGCAGCTGCGCATGCAGGCGCGCACCGCCATTCAGAAAATGGTCTACGCTCAGTCGGTTGGCATGCCTACCTTCGCCTGGTTCCGCCTGCTGATCTCGGGCGGCGACGGCGACTACACCAACCTGATCAGTGTCCACGAGCCGCGGCCGGTCGTGCTCTCGTACCGCACCATGGTGAAATCGCTGCGCGGCAAGCCTTTCACAAAGGGGCTCGATCTGGGAAGTCCCGATTACGAGGGCTATCTCTTCGGCGCGTCCAGTGGAAGCGCGCGCGCCATCGTTCTCTGGGCCAATGCAAATGGCCGGGCGCGCCGCATCTTTATGCTCGGACCCGACAGCGCTTCCG
>JBBRJW010000200.1:0-5864 GCA_038218705.1 Chthonomonadales bacterium
ACTTCGCTGGCTCGAGTAGGAGCGGCGGTTGTGACGAGCTTTCGGCACCATGCTCGCGCGGCCGGGGACTAGCGCTTCGTCTACCTCAAACGTCGGCCGGACGCACTTCGCGTCCGGCCGTTCGTACATTGGCTGTCACATAAGGGATTGATCTGTGTCAAACACAGAGTGGGCTGCCGCTGCTTCAGGCGCGCAGCCGAGCCTGTTGCCCCGTGATCGCTGGTCCTGTCTATAACTCTATGAAATCTCGGTACTCTACGCCTCGCCCTCGATTCGCTGCCCATGCAGGCGCAGCGCGCACTTCGGCTCTCCTGCTTACGCTGGCCCTGCCCGCCGGGCTCATTCTCTATGCCGCGGCTGCGCCCGCACACCGGCCGAGCGCACGGAAGTCGGCTGCGAAGGCAGTAAAGTCTGCAAAGGTACCGAAACCTGCGGCTGCTGCGCCCTTCAGCGCGTCTATGGGCCCGCTGATTCAGAAATACTGCATCGGCTGCCACACCGCGCCCAACGCTGCAGCGGGCCTGGCGCTCGATTCATTCAAGGATAGCGCCGGCGTTCTCAAGGAGCAGGAGCTGTGGCAGCGAGTTCAGAAGAACGTTGACAGCAGGCACATGCCCCCGGCCTCCGCGCCGCAGCCGACCGATCTGGAGCGGCACGCGATGTCCGCGTGGATCGACCAGATGTTCAAGGTGGCCAGCTGTGATCTGCGCGATCCAGGTCGCGTAACTATCCGCCGACTCAATCGCCAGGAGTACAACAACACCGTCCGGGACCTGTGCGGCGTGGATATCCATCCTGCGGACAAGTTTCCCTCCGATGATGTCGGGTATGGCTTTGATAACATTGGCGATGTACTCTCGCTCTCGCCCCTCCTTATGGAGAAGTACCTGGCGGCGGCCGAACTAGTGGCGCGCGCGGCGGTAATCGCTCCGGAGGATTCGGCTCTGGCGGTGACGTACGACCCGGCAAAGTTCGCGGATTCCATTGGCGGAACCGTGCTTCCCACGGGCGGGCGGCAGCAGACCGGCGATGGCGAAATGAGCTTCCAGATGGAAGCCGCTCGCGACGGGGACTACAACTTCTCGATCTCGGCCGCTCAGGACGAGGCTGGACCGGACCCGGCCCACATGATCGTTCGCATCGACGGCGAGCAGATTATGAAGTTCGACGTTCGTAACCGCGTTCGGAACCCGCGCGCCTACACGCTTCCCGTTCGGCTGAAGGCTGGCACGCACAAGGTTGGGATAGCATACGACAACGATTTCTTCGATCAGAACGCGCCGGCGGGCAAGCGCGATCGCAACCTCTATGTCTTCAGCGTCGAAGCACATGGACCTCCCGGCCTGCCAGTGACGCTGCCAGCATCTCATCGCCGGATCGTATTTGTTCAGCCAGATCCCTCCGCGCCCGATGTGGCGGCGCGTAAGATCATGGGCGAGTTCGCGCGCCGCGCCTATCGTCGCCCGGTCACACCGGCCGAGGTGCAGCGCCTCGTCTCCTACGTGGGGCTCGCCCGGAAGCAGGGCGAGAGTTTCGAGCGGGGCATCCAGCTCGGAATGGAGGCGGTGCTCGTAAACCCGAATTTCCTGTTCCGGATGGAGCTCGATTCGCACCCCAACGATCCCGGGTCGCACCGCGTTCTAGGCGGCTACGAGCTCGCAACGCGCCTCTCGTACTTTCTCTGGTCGTCTATGCCGGACGACGAGCTTTTTCGCCTGGCCGCTAACGGGACCCTGAAGGACCCGGCAGTACTGGCGGCGCAGGTGAAGCGGATGCTCAAGGATCCGCGGGCTCACTCGCTCGCCGACAATTTCGCGGGCCAGTGGCTGCAGCTCAGGAACCTAGCCACGGTATCGCCCGACCGGGCGCGGTTTCCGGATTTTGACGATACGCTTCGTGCGGCGATGAAATCGGAGACCGAGATGTTCTTCGAGGCGATCGTTCAGGAAGATCGATCGATCCTCGATTTCATCGACGGCAAGTTCACGTATCTAAACGAGCCTCTCGCTCGTCACTACGGTATTGAAGGTGTCACCGGCGAGAAGTTCCGGCGAGTCGTGCTGACCGGATCGCAGCGCAGCGGGATACTCACGCAGGCCAGCGTCCTTACGGTCACGTCGAACCCGACGAGAACTTCGCCCGTGAAGCGCGGCAAGTGGGTCCTGGAGCAGATGCTGGCCGATCCGCCTCCGCCGCCTCCGCCGAACGTTCCAACGCTGCCGGACGACAAAAAGGGCCCCGTCGAGGGTACACTGCGCCATCGGCTCGAAGAGCATCGCAAGAACCCCATCTGCGCGTCATGCCATATGCGGATGGACCCGCTCGGATTCGGGCTTGAGAATTTTGATGCTGTCGGACGCTGGCGGACCCAGGATGGGGGCAGCGACATCGACTCCTCGGGAGTGCTCCCATCGGGGCAATCCTTCAAGGGGCCCGGCGAGCTGAAACAGATTCTGCGTACCAAGAAGACGCAGTTTGCCACGTGCCTCGCGCAGAAGCTGCTTACATACGGCCTCGGGCGCGGCCTTGAGAGCTACGACAAGTGTGTTATCGCGGACGTCGTGAAGACTACTGCGCGGAGCGACTACCGATTCTCCGCACTCATTACAGCCATTGTGGAGAGCGACCCCTTCAGAAAGCGACGGGGAGATGGAGGCACTCTGTGACCGAACCAAAGATTGCGCGTCGAACTTTCCTGCGCGGCGCAGGGACGGTAATGGCCCTTCCACTCCTGGAGGCCATGGTCCCGCTTACTGCCCTGGCTCAGAGCGTGAAGAAGGAGAAGCCTCTCCGGATGGCTTTCTTCTTCGTGCCGAACGGCATCCATATGCCGGCCTGGACCCCAGAAGCCGACGGGACGCTTACGAAGCTGCCCTCCATTCTGGAGCCGCTTGAGAAGGTCAAGTCTTCACTCACGGTTATGACCGGCCTCACCCAGCACAATGCGTTCGCGCTTGGCGATGGGGGAGGGGATCATGCCCGCTCGACCGCCGCATTCCTGACCGGATGCCATCCCCGCAAGACGGACGGCGCAGATATCAAGGCCGGGATTTCGGCCGACCAGCTCGCCGCTCAGCGGATCGGCTCGCGCACACGCTTTCCATCGCTTGAGCTCGGCTGTGAGCGCGGCGGGCAAAACGGTAACTGCGACTCCGGCTACTCCTGCGCCTACTCCTCCAATATCGCGTGGCGCGCTGAGAACCAGCCGGTCGCGAAGGAGATCGATCCGCGGCTGGTCTTCGAGCGCCTCTTCGGGACCGGTGACGAGCGCGAGAGCGTCGAGACCCGCCACAAGCGCGAGACCTACCAGCAGTCTATTCTCGACTTTGTGCTGGAGGACGCGAGCAAGCTAAAGCGCCAGCTCGGCGTACACGATCAGACGAAGCTGGATGAGTACTTCACCGGAGTGCGGGAGATTGAGCAGCGTCTCACGAGCCTGGAGCGGGGCCAGCTGGTATCGAAATTGCCTGGTGGCACCAAGCCCACGGGCGTGCCGAGCGATTTTGGCGAGCACCTCCGGCTCCTGGAAGATATGCTGCTGCTAGCTTTCCAGACCGACCAGACGCGGATCGCCACCTTTATGATCGCGAACGACGGCTCCAATCGCGCCTACAATGCCATCGGCGTGCCAGAGGGCCATCACGACATGTCGCATCATGGGCATGATCCTGTAAAGCAGGAGAAGGTTCGGCAGATAAACCGATTCCACATGACCCAGTTCGCCTATTTCCTCGAGAAGATGCAGGGGATCAAGGAGCTCGACGGCACCATGCTGGATAACTCCATGATCGTTTACGGAGCGGGCATCAGCGACGGCGACCGGCACAACCACGACGACCTTCCGGTACTGCTGGCCGGGCGCGGAGGCGGGGCCATCAAGGCCGGCCGGCACGTTACGTACCCGAACAACACGCCTATGACTAACCTATTTCTCTCCATGCTCGACCGGATGGGTGTGCACGCCGAGACACTCGGAGACAGCACCGGGCGGCTGCAGCAGCTTATCTAGACCACTCAGGCGCCCTGCCGAGGGCGCAACCGCAGGGCAGCGGCCGCTTCTGGTATGATAACCGGGAGCGGCCGCTCTGCGTCTGACTGGCCGGGGAGAGCACACTGCATGAGCGAGGATCTCGGTATTGATCGGTCTGGAATTGCATGGAGGCGTGACGATGGGGTTGTTACCATCGTTCGCGCGACCCGCGGAGGCGGCCCTCCGGAACTGGTCGAGGTTCCGGCAGTCCTCGCCGAAGCCTATGGTCTCTCCAGTGGCGATGTTGCCGAAGGCCCCTGCGAGCTGCTTCAGGATGAGGGCACATTCCACTCTATCGAGTCCGACCTTCCGGAGCCGGGTGAGCGCGACGAGACCGCGGCGGTGCGCGGGGAGAGCGTCCCTCGGTGGCTTGCGGCCCACGTGGCTCCCCTGGAGCGCAAGACCTCTATCGCTGCCGTGAATGGCCTTGCCGGTGACCGCGCGATTGCGCGCCCGCGCGCCCGCAAGCGTACCGGCCACGACCGGAGCGCGCCGGATCGGCAGCTCGTGCTCGGGCGGGGCGCGCAGGATTCAACGGGCCGCACGCTCGACCTGATAGCACCTCTCGGAGCCGGCTGCGCGGGATTGATCTACGGTCCTCACGGCGCGGGCCTCAGCTCCACCCTGCGGGCAGTCGTCCGTGGAGTCCTTGCGAATTCGCCCGATACTCAGGTGCTCACCCTCCTGCTCCGCGCGCGGGGCGAAGAGATCACGGAGTGGCGTAAGCTCTCTGGCGCGAACGTGGTGGTAGCGCCTGCGCCGCAGCAGGGCGCTCTCCCGGAGCAGGCGCTGCTGGTGGCCGATCTGGTGCTGGAGGCGGCTGCGCGGCAGACGGAGCTCGGGAAGGATGTGCTGCTGGCGGTCGATTCGCTTACAGGCCTTTGGGGAGCACTGCTGGAGACGGAGCATTCGGACGCGCAGAGCGAAGCCGACCGCTCGGTGGCGCGACGAGCCATTCGGGAGTGGATACAGCGTGCCGGGGCATTTCGGGCCGAAGGGTTCCTGGGCAGCGGGCTGGGGGGCTCGCTCACGATTGTGGCGACCGCATGGCACAAGGAGGTCGACCCGGACCAGGAAGAGGACCGGGAGCTTCATCCGCATCTGCGGCTTCTCGAACACATACTGCCTGAGATCGACTGGCGAGTGGAGCTCTCGTCTGAACTCGCCGCGATACGACTCTTTCCGGCCGTTGATCTTGAGGGATCGCGCGCGGACCGGGAGGCGGGTTATACCGGGGAGGGGAGGCTTGCGCAACTCCGCGCCGCGCGGGAAGCACTGCGGGCCGGAGGGTCTGCCGTAAGCCGTTATGATAGCCTGCTCGCCGCGCTGGATGCCACATCCGACGAGGCGCAGCTTATTGAGAGTCTGGCGGGACCCGAAGTGAGCGCCGCCTCGGATTGGGCTGCCGGGGGTGAGGGTGCGCCGCGCCCTGCGGCGAAGCGCGACCTATTCGACTTCGTGCCCGCGGACCAGGACCTCCGGCACGCGGGCGGCGCACGCAAACCGTTGTAAGCGCGTCCCTCTAGCGCCCGGCGAGCCGGGCGAGGGCTGCCTTCACCAGATCGGGAATCTCGTGCGGAGTATCGGCGACGGGAACCCCGGCGGCAGTCAGCGCGTCGACCTTCGCCTGGGGCGTGCCCGTGGAGCCGGAGATGATTGCGCCAGCGTGGCCCATCCGCTTGCCGGGAGGCGCAGTGCGCCCGCCGATGAAGCCTACCACGGGCTTCGTCATCGTCTTGATGAACTCTGCGCCAGCCTCCTCGTCACTGCCACCAATCTCGCCGACCATCACAATAGCATCGGTCCCCGGGTCGGCCTCGAAGAGCGGAAGCAC